>NZ_JAMYTD010000016.1:0-137157 GCF_040322255.1 Mesorhizobium sp. M0166
TCGTTGCGACGATCGAACCCGGCGAATGCAAGAACTACTTCGCAAACGCCGGATACGCTTCCGTCAAAACGTGAAAGACTCTAGCTGCGGCGGCTCACGCGCGTAAAATGGCCCATCTTGCGGCCGGGCCGCGCCTCGGCCTTGCCATAGAGGTGCAGCATAAGATCGGGCTCGGCGAGCAGCTCAGGAACGCGCTGGACATCGTCGCCGATCAGGTTTTCCATGACGCAGTCGAACTGCCGGGCGGGATTTCCCAGCGGCAGGCCGGCGACGGCGCGGATGTGCTGCTCGAATTGCGAGATGGTGCAGGCGCCCTCCGTCCAGTGGCCGGAATTGTGGACGCGCGGCGCTATCTCGTTGGCCAGCAGCGAACCGTCGGCAAGGACAAAGAATTCGACGCCGATGACGCCGACATAGTCGAGCGCGGCAAGAATCTCTGCCGCCGCCGTTTGAGCCGCAGCCGCCGTCTCGGATTTTACTCCGGCCGGCAGCGTCGAGCTGTGGAGAATACCGTTGCGATGGACATTCCAGGCCGGATCGTAGGCGGCGAGCGAGCCGTCGATGCCGCGCGCGGCGATCACTGAAATCTCGCGCTCGAAGGTGACGAAGGATTCCAGGATCAGCGGCACGTTGCCCATCGCCTCGCAGGTGCCGGCAAAGCCGCCTGTTTCCATGTTGCGGAAGACACGCTGGCCCTTGCCGTCATAGCCCATGCGGCGCGTCTTCAATATGCCGCTGCCGTTGAACTTTTTCAGCGCAGCCGTCAGTTCCTCGTCATTGTCGACGGGGCTGAAATCCGCGGTCGGTATGCCGATGCCGTTGAGGAATTTCTTTTCCGCCAGCCGGTCCTGCGCTACTTCCAGTGCGCGTGCCGGCGGGTAGACCGGCACCGTAGAGGCAAGTGCCGCGGCGGCCGCGACCGGTACGTTCTCGAATTCATAAGTAACGACCGCACTGGCCGCAGCCAACTCGCCAAGCGCGGCCGCGTCGTCATAGGCGGCGACGATCTGCCGGTTGGCGACCTGTGCCGCCGGACAATCCGGCTGCGGCTCCAGCACGACGATGCGGTAGCCGAGGCGGGCGGCGGCCATCGCCAGCATGCGGCCAAGCTGGCCGCCGCCGATGATGCCGATGCTCGATCCCGCCGGCAGGCTCACGGCGCGTCCGTGGGCTCGGCCGCCACCTTGGCGGTCTGTGCGGCACGCCAGCTATCCAGCCGGGCGGCAAGCTTTTCGTCGCTCAGCGCCAGCACCGCGGCGGCCAGAAGGGCGGCGTTGGCAGCGCCGGCCTTGCCGATGGCCAAAGTGCCGACCGGAATGCCGGCCGGCATCTGCACGATGGAAAGCAGCGAGTCCTGGCCGGACAGCGTCTTGGATTCCACCGGCACGCCGAACACCGGCAGCGGCGTCATCGCCGCCGTCATGCCGGGCAGATGCGCCGCACCGCCGGCGCCGGCGATGATCACCTTGTAGCCGGCCGCCTTGGCGCCCTTGGCGAAGTCATAGAGCCGGTCGGGCGTGCGGTGGGCCGAGACGATCAGCCGCTTGTGCGGAATTCCAAGCGCCTCAAGCGTTTCGGCGGCGTGGCGCATCGTCGCCCAGTCGGACTGGCTGCCCATGATGATGGCGACGTCGGCGCGTTGATCGTTCAAGCTTCTGCTCCCCGGCGACAAAGGCGCGCATTAGCGGAATTCGTCGGGAGCCGCAAGGATGGCCAGAAAGGGAAAGCCGCTTGTGCCGTTTCGGTCGCTACGCAAATGGCTAACGGGCGGCGGCGGTGGTCATCGGGCGGCCGCTGCTCGGAAGCGGTTGACGAAGTCGTCAAGTTCAGGCCGTTCGGTATCGGAAATCGCCCAGTACGAAAAGGCACTGTCGGTCCAATGGACCAGCGAGAAGCCACCGGCAGAAAGATCGACCGGTCCGGTTGTCGAACCGGTTTCCTCAGGCGCGGCGACGAGGGTGATCAGGTGCTCGCGGTGCCGGTAGACCAGTGCCGGCACTGGCTGGTCGGCGATCACCTCGACCCGGCCGCCGAGCAATGCGAAGCCGTCATTGGCAAGGTCAGGTGCCGGCGGCGACAGGCCGACCCTGCCATCCAGCCAGGGTTTGACCGTGTGCCGGTCCGACGAGATGACGTCCACCGGGCTCGCGGCCAGCAGGCTGCGACGGTGGCCGCTGGCGACCGCGGCGGCAAAGCTGTCGGGCGCCCTGCCCAGCATCATCCATTGCGTCGCGCCGCTGGCCAGCACGGCGGTAACGATGATCGACGCCGCCAGCGCGCGCCAGTCGAACGCGCCAAATCGGTGCACCGACCTGTGCGCCGGTGACCGTCGAGCGGCGGGCGCCGGCGCCGACAGCACTTTCGCCGTACCGGCTGTCCCGATTGCAGCGATGCGAGCCTTGAAATCCTCGCGGACATCGGGCCTCGGCAGCCCGCCGACAACGGTCTGCAGCGCAATGATGCGGGCATGCTTGGCGACGAGCGCCGGATCGGCGGCAATGCGTCGCTCGACGGCCAATGCTGCTGCTGCGTCGAGCTCGCCATCGACCAAGGCATGGATCATCAGCTCCATGCCCGCCGGATCATCCGGCAGTCCATCGTTGTGCGCGCTCATGGCGCCCTCCCAAGTTGGGATATCAGCAGGCCGCGCGCCCTCGCCAGCCGCGACATCACCGTGCCTAGCGGGACGCCAAGCAGCGTCGCGATCTCGCGATAGCTGAGGCCGTTGATGTCGCGCAGCACCACGGTCTCGCGAAATTGGTGCGGCAGCGCGGCGATCGCCGCCTCGAGTGCCGCCGTGTCGGCCCGGGCGATCAGGCTTGCCTCAGGACTATCCGTGTCCGGCAGGCCGGCGCCATATGCAGCCGTCATGTCATCGAGGTCGGTCAGGTCGCCGACGGCGACGATACTGCGCGGCCGGTTGCGCGCCAGCCAGGAGTAAGAGGCGTTGCGCACGATCGCCAGCAACCAGGCGCGGGCATTGCCGCCGGCATAGCCGGCGATGCCCGCATGCGCCTTCAAACAGGCCTCCTGCACCACATCCTCGGCGTCGGCGGCGTTGCCGGTCAGCCAGCGGGCAAGCGCAAGCGCATCCGCGAGATGGGGCAGAACCACCTCGCGAAAGCGCTCGGCCGCGGCCTCTTGGTTCAACACCGTCGCATCGCCCGGCATCCCGGGCAGAACCTTCCGAACATCCTCACGGAGCGACGGTGATCCTGCCCTGCATGTGCGGGTGAAGCCCGCAGAAATAGGCATAGTCGCCCACTTTGTTGAAGGTGAAGGCATATGTGTCACCGGTGTCAAGCGCCTTGGAGCGAAATGAGGCATCGTTGGCGACCACCAGATGCGGGATATCGTCGTCATTCTCGAAGGTCACGGTAGTGCCCGGCTTGACCGTCAGCACCGCCGGTGTGAAGGCAAAGTTCTCGACCTTGACCATTGGCTGGTCTGCCGCGTTCAGTGGCATGGAAATCATTGTCAGGATTGCCGCCAAACCGAACATGACAGGCGATACGACCAAGAGGCGGGATGGAAAGCGGATCATCGCATTTCCCCTCAGGCCAGCGTGCTGTCGATGATGGCGAGGTCCTGCCCGCCTTGCTTGACCGTCACGCTGCTTGTGCCGAGCAGGCTGCGCAACTGGCCGGCAGGAACCGTCATCGGCCCGGGCGAGGCTGCGGTGCCCGGCGCCGGTTGCGGGAAAGCGGTCGAGCGCGCGGTATGGAAGGTAACGTTGCCTTCGACTTTCTGCATGATCTGGTGGATATGGCCGTTGAGTACGGTGACCGAGCCGAAGCGCTTGAGCAGGGCCAAGGCCTGCGCCGCGTCGTCGGTGCCCCAGCCCCATTCGGGATAAACAGCCCAGAGCGGGATGTGGGCAAAGACGACGATTGGCGTCGAGGCGCTGACCGCCTTCAGGTCATCAGCTAACCATGCCAACTGGTCGGTGCCGAGATTGCCGAGCCCGCCAGCCCTCAGGTTGACGACGTTGACCAGCCCGATGAAATGGACGCCGTTCTGGTCGAACGAATACCAGCCGGCGCCCTTGGTGCCCTTGCCGTAGCGGTCGAGATAGGCCTGCCCGTTGCCGTCATCAATCAGGTCGTGCTCACCGGGCACATAATGCACGTCGAAGCCTGCGCCGCCGATGATCTGGGCAGCGTTGTCGAACTGCGCGGCTTTCGACAAATGGGTGATGTCGCCGGTGTGGATCATGAAAGCGGGCTTTTGCGGCAACGCCTGGATCTTGCTGATGGCCTCCTTCAGCGTGTCGATGGCGTGCGGGTTGGCAGCCTTGTCGAAGCCGATGTGGCTGTCGGAGATCTGGAGGAAAGTGAAGCCAGTGGCCAGCGCCTCTGCGGCTTCCGCCGCGCCGAGCAGGCTGAGCGAAACCGGCACGCCGGCCGAAATTGTCCACAGCACTCCCGTGCCGGCCCAGATCATGCATTCCAGTGCATGACGGCGGCTAATGCCGTCAGCTTCATTGTCGTGGTTGTGGGTCATACCGGTCTCCTGCAACGCCGGAAATGGCGTCTGCTTGGGAGACCAATGGGCGGGGTGGTTTATTCCGCCCGACGACCAAAAAGGTCATTCACAGTGCCGTGATGGCGCACTGGCCCGATGCGAAGCCGGCGCTGGAAGGCACTGGCTCGACCACGCTCTGCCGATGTCTAGTCAGGCCAGCGCAACGCCCCGGCGGACTGTTTGCGAGCGGGTTTCATCGCATCCGCGGGCCGATCGGCAGTACTCAACACCGCCCGCAGGCGTTCGGCAACGATCTCCGCCTCGCCGGGATGGAGATTGCAGGGATCAAGGAAGAAGTGACCGCGCTCGACCTCGTGGTTGCGCACGATCACGGGCGGCGAACCCGCGGCAAGCGCTGACGCCAGCCCGGCGGCGGTGAAGCGACTTTCCGGCGCAACAAACACCTGCAGGCGGTCGAGAGGATTTCCGGTCGGATCTGGAATGATACGTGCCTCGATGCCAGGCAGGCCCTGCAATGCGGTTTGCCACAGATGCAGTGCGGCTTCTTCCCGCTGGCGAATGCCGGCATGGTCGCGCCGCTCCCAGGCTTCCAACGCCGCCATGGTGCCGGCAATGCTCTCCTTGCCCACCTTCATGGCGCGCGCAACGCCCCGGTTCTGGAGATAGGCGGCCCGCACCAGATCCTTGCGGCCGGCCACAATGCCGCTTGTCGGCCCTGAGAGAAATTTGTGCCCGCTGTAGACGACAATGTCGGCACCGCGCGCCAGAAAGCCGCGCAAATCATATTCCGAGGCGGCGTCGACGATCACCGGCACGCCCTTGGCGTGGCAAATCTCGCAGAACTCCTCGAGTGAGAGCATGCCGTATTGCACGGTGTGGTGCGCAACAACGTAGAGGGCTGCCGCCGTCCGATCCCGGATCGCCTCGGCAACATGATAATCCTGGGTGACGCTGACCGTGCCGGCAGGCACTGCCTTGGCTCCGGCAAGCCGGATCGACTGGTCGATCGGCGCGCCATAATTGACGATATGGCCAAGCTGGACGATGACCTCCGATTTGAGGCCCTCGGCATCGTCCGGCAGCCGCTCGATCGCAAGAAGGCTGGTTCCGGTCATCGCGCCTGCAATTGCCATCGTTATGCCGCTGGCACAGCATGCGGTGATAAAGCCGGCCTCGCCGCCGGTGAGGCGTGCAATCACCGTACTTGCGGCGCGCTGCAGATCGTCCATCTCGACCCATTGCGAGGCGATTTCCGACATTGCGGCAATCGCTTCCGGTACGATGATCGAAGCGCCGAGCGCCGTCATCGTGCCGGAAACATTGATGATCGGGCGAAGGCCAAGCCGTTCGCGAATTGTCGTGTTGGAACGGTCAGCGGCATAGGTCGTCATCTCTGCAGATCCTGTTTCGAAATGCTTTCAGGCGGCGATCTCGACGACCGCCTCGATTTCAACTGTGATGTTGCCTGGCAGCGAGCCGACACCGATCGCCGAGCGGGCATGTCCGCCGATCTTATCAAAGACGGCGGCGAAAAGATCGGAACAGCCATTCACCACCTTGGGGTGCTCGCTGAATGTCGGCGTCGCATTGACAAAGCCAAGCAGCTTGACGACGCGCACGATGCGGCCGAGGTCGCCGGCCGCCGCATGCATGACGGCGAGCAGGTTCAGGCCGGTCAGACGGGCATGATCATAGGCCTCTTCAACGCTGACATCCTCGCCGACCTTGCCGGTGCAGAGCGCGCCATCGGCGCGCAACGGCCCCTGGCCGGAGAGGAAGATCAGCCGTCCGCTCTCGGCATAGGTGACGAAGTTGGCGATGGGCTTCGGCGGCTCGGGCAGTGTCAGGCCCAATTCCGCGAGCCGGATGTAAGGCGTCATAAAAGCTCCTTGCGACAGCTTTCGCCGTCCGATGTCAAAAATGCGAGGCGCGAAACCGCGCCAGGAAGCTGCGAAGGCGTTCATTGTCGAACCCTGCCGCCAGAATTTCGGCGGGTGGTCCGACGGCGCTGACACCGCCGTCCGCCATGAAAACGATGCGGCTCGATGCGTCGCGCGCAAAAGCCATTTCATGCGTGACCATCAGCATGGTCATGCCGTCTTCGGCGAGGCTGCGCACGACCTCGAGCACCTCGCCAACCAGTTCGGGGTCGAGCGCCGAGGTGATCTCGTCGAGAAGCAATATCTTCGGCTCCATCGCCACGGCGCGGGCGATGCCGACGCGCTGCTGCTGGCCGCCGGAAAGCTCGGCCGGCAGGCCGTCGGCCTTGTGGGCGAGGCCGACGCGGCCGAGCCAGTGCTCGGCAATGGTGCGAGCCTCGGCATTGCTCTTGCCGCGCACCTTGCGCAGGCCAAGCATGATGTTGCCGGCCGCAGTCAGATGCGGAAACAGATTGAAGCTCTGGAACACCATTCCGGTCTCGGCTCGCATCGCCGCCAGGTCGCGCTCGCTGCGTCGCTGGCGTGCTCCCGTCTCGCGATAGCCGACCTCCTTGCCATCGATGCGGATCGAGCCGCTGTCGTAGCTCTCCAGGAAGTTGACGCAACGCAGCAGCGTGGTCTTGCCGCTGCCGGAGGGGCCGATGACAGTCACCACCTCGCCGCGTGTCACCTTGAGGCTGACGGAGCGCAGGACCTCGACGGATCCAAAGGCTTTGGAAACTTCGGAGACATCGAGAAGCGCCGGATTTGCGGGCGAGGCGTTGGACATCTTGCTATTCCCGGATGAAGGAGAAACGCCGCTCCAGGCGTCGGCTGGCCAAGGAGAGGGCGTAGTTGACGGCGAAGTAGACGAGCGCGCCGAGAATGTAGAGCGGCATCGCCTCATAGGTGCGGCCGATGACCTGGTTGATCGCCTGCATGAGGTCGGTGATGCCGAGCAGCGAGACCAGCGCGCTACCCTTCACCGCGTCGGTGACGCCATTGATCCAGGGTGGCAGGAAGCGCCTGAACGCCTGCGGAAAAATGACGTAGGCCAGCCGCTGGCGAAAGGTCAGTCCGATCGCCATCGCGGCCTCGGACTGACCCTTGGGAATCGAGCCGACGGCGCCGCGTAAATATTCGACGACCTGTGCGGTCTTGAACAGGGTGAGGGCGAGTACGGCCGCCCAAAAGGATTCCAGATGCAGCCCCACCGCGGGCAGGCCGTAATAGACGAAGAAGATCAGCACCAGGATCGGAATGCCGCGTATGGTGTCGCTGAAGATGCGCACTGCCCAGCGCAGCGGAGCCGGACCATAGACAAGGCCGACGCCCATCAGCACGCCGGCGATGAGCGATAACACCACGACCAGCAGCGACACCCACAAGGTTACGGCAAAGCCTTCGGCGAGGAACGGCAAGGCATAGATGATCTGGCTCAGCATGTCAGCGCGCCGCCTTGAACCGGCGCTCGACCAGCCGCAACGCGAAAAGCAGTGCATAGCCGGTCAACAGGTACATCGCCGTCACCACCAGATAGACCTCGACAATGCGGAACGTGTTGAAATTGATCCACTGGGCGCCGTAGGTGAGTTCGGGTACCGAGATGACCGACGCCACGGACGTGTCCTTGAAGAGCGATATGAATGTGTTGGAAAGCGCCGGCAGGGTTATGCGCAGCATCGTCGGCAGGCGCACATGGAGCAGCCTTTGCCATGGCGTCAGGCCGATTGCCTTGCCGGCGTCGAGCTGTCCGCGCGGTACAGCCTCGAGCCCCGAGCGAAACACCTCGACTAGGTAGGCGCCGCTGTAGAGCGACAGCGTGGCAATGAATGAGGTTTGCGCGCTGTAGGCAATGTCGACCACGGTCGGCAAGCCGTAGAAGACTAGATAGACGAGCAGGATCAGCGGCACGTTGCGGATGAACTCGACATAGCCCGCGATGATGGTCCGCACAGCACGTCCGGCCGACACGTACCAGACCGCCAGAACGAGCCCGATGACGATGCCGATCACGATCGAGATGACGGCCAGTTCTAGGCTTAGCAGCAGTCCGCCCCAGAGCTTGTCGAAATGCCGCCAGATCAGGTTGAAGTTGAGGATATAACCCATGCGTCCTCGTCATGGAGGGCTGTGATGAGAGAAGGCGGAAGGACGTTTGTCCTTCCGCCTGCTTGCATCAGATGACCGGGAAACCGGGATGGCGCGCCGGCGGCTCCTGTCCGAAATAATCCTTGAACGCAGCGTCGTAGAGTGCCGTTTCATGGCCGAACATGGCGATGGTGAAGGTCTGGTTGACGAAGGTCAGCCAGTCGAGGTCGCCCTGCCGCAGCGCGGCACCATAAAGCATCGAGAACCAGCTCTTGCCGGCATCGAAGTACTTATCCGGATTGCGCGAGGCGAGCCAGCGCACCGTCGACAGATCGACCGCGGCGGCGTCGACGCGCTTCGATTCCAGTGCCTGCAGCACATTGGCCTGCGTGTCTATCTGCATCACTTGCGACTCCGGCAGGACGATATGCACGTTTGCCTCGGCATCGACGTTTTGCAGTATGGAAATCCGGGACGCCGAACCGCCGGCAAGCAGCTTGTCGAAGGTCTTGTTCTCGGCGTTGGGAAGGGTCAGTAAGGCGATGCCTTCGACGTAGTAGGGTCGGGAGAAGTGGATCAGCTGCGAGCGCTGGGCGGTCATGGTCATGAACTGAATGGTGATGTCGACCTTGTTGGTGGTCACGTTCGGAATGCGCTGAGCCGGATCCTGCATGACGAATTCGACTTTGGTCGGGTCGTCGAAAAGCCCCTTGGCGAGAATGCGACCCATGGTGATGTCCATGCCCACTAGTTCGCCGGCGTCGTTCTCGAAATGCCAGGGCGCATTGGTACTGCCGGTGCCAACGATCACCTTGCCGCGCTCGAGGACGGTGCGCAGCAGGCTGTCGGGCGCTGCCTGGGCCGCCGCTTTCTGAACGTCGACCGCGGTAGCGGCGCTCATCACTCCGGCCGTTGCAAGCCCGGCCATTCCCAGTTTCAGAAATTCACGCCTTTTGGATGTGTCGTTCACGGCGACCTCCTTTCGTGTTGTGTTCCCCTTTGGACCCAGCAGTACAGGCATCGGTTGCAACTGACGTCATTGTCCCTTACAAGAGACACCTGTACTCTGTACAAGACAGATTAACATCAGGGATCGATAATGCAAGATGGCAATGCCTTGGCCGCTCGACCGGACGCCGGTCTGGACGAAGACAAGAACTCGGGCTCTCGGGAGAAGGGTCTCAACCGGGTCCTCCAGATCCTGGAGTTTCTCCACACGACCCAGCGTGCGATCGGCATTGGCGACCTTGCCAAGGGGGTAAACGCGCCGCGTTCGACGACTTATACGCTGGTGCGCTCGCTGGTCGACGCAGGCCTGCTGGAGATGGCCGGAGACGGCAATCGGGTCTATTTCGGAAAGAAGCTTTATCTCTACGGAATGGACTATGTGCGGGGCAACGACCTGCTCAGGCGAGGGCGCCAGGAAGTCGACCATCTGTCGCGCGAGACCGGCGAGACCTCGGAGCTGTGCATGCTGCAAAGCGGCCGTTACACCATCGTCCATTCAAGCCCGGGAACGAGGCCATTCCGGATCAGCTCGGCGACGGGTCTGCAAATACCGCTTCCCTGGACAGCGTCCGGCCGGCTGCTCCTCGCCGGGTTCGACAGGGCGGCGATCGAGGATATGGTTTCGGAAGACGATCTCGTACTGCCGGACGGCCGCAGGTTGAGGCTCGACGATTTCATAGCCGACATCGCCGTCGCCAAGTCGGCCGGCTACTGCGTCACCTCCGGCCTTGTCGATGCCTATACGAAATGCCTGGCCGCGCCGGTTTTTTCAGCGCCGGGCAGGGTCGAGGCGACGATGTGCCTGGTGGTTCCGATCGATACTTCGAGCGAAAAGACCGACGATCTGATAGCATTGTTGCGCGAGCGCGCCGCACGGCTTTCGATCGCGGCATAGCCGCTTTTCCAGCAGGCCGGCGCCGGCGTTCGTTCAAGCAATGGCGTTCGTTCAAGCAATAATGTCTGGAATGATCTTGTCTTCCAGCGCCATCAGCCTGTCCTTCAGGAAAAGCTTCTTTTTCTTCATGCGCTGGATCTGCAGCGGGTCGCAATTCATGGCGATCATCGCATTGATGGCCGCGTCGAAATCGGCGTGTTCCTGCTTCAGCCGGGAATATTCGAGGCGGATATCTGCCTGTTCCTGATCGGACATTTTTACCGTCTGCACGTCTGCGGCGCCCAAACTATGGGCCTGATTGGGCGGGACCGGGCTCTTCTTGCACCGGCGCGCAGCCCATACCACATTTCATATTGTCGTGGAATGCTACCACGCAGCATTCGACATCGGTGCTCGATGGTGGCACACTGTCATTATGCCGTCATAGAAGCGAGCCTGCGGTGGACGTGCCTTGGCGGCTGCAATCGAGGAAACCATGAAAGGGAGAACCAATCATGTCTCTTGCATCCCATCTTGATGAGCTGCAGCGGAAACACGGCGACATCGAACGGGAAATCGACGATGCGATGACCCATCCATCGGTAGACGACCTCGAAATCGTGAATCTCAAGCGGCGCAAGCTGGCGCTCAAGGACGAGATTGAAAAACTGAAGGCGAAACCGACGACGCACTGAAGCCCTTCCAGGACTAGCAGCGCCGCCCGGCGCGCGATCTTTCCGGTGGCATCGCTATGCTGCCGGAAACACGCGTGGGTTTGCGGCAAGCTGCCGTCTTGTCATTTCCGATTTGCTGGGCCTGCGCGCCAGTCGCCATTGACAAGCCATCTTTGCTCCTCCACCTCATGCCCGGACCTTCAAGATTAAAGGCAGCCGGCATGACCGGATATTTTTCCTCACCCTTCCCACGCCGCAGGTCGGTCGGTGTCGATGTCGGCGGCGTGATGGTCGGCGGCGGCGCGCCGGTCGTCGTTCAGTCGATGACCAACACCGACACGGCCGATGTCGATCAGACGGTCGCACAGGTGGCGGCGCTGCATCGCGCCGGCTCCGAGATCGTGCGCATAACCGTCGATCGCGACGAAAGCGCTGCCGCCGTGCCGGCCATCCGCGAGCGGCTGGAACGGCTCGGCATCGACGTGCCGCTGGTCGGCGATTTCCATTATATCGGCCACAAGCTGCTGGCCGATCATCCGGCCTGCGCCGAAGCACTGGCCAAATACCGTATCAACCCCGGCAATGTCGGATTCAAGGACAAGAAAGACCGGCAGTTCGCGGCGATCGTCGAGATGGCGATCCGATACGACAAACCGGTGCGCATCGGCGTAAACTGGGGCTCGCTCGACCAGGAGCTGCTGACCCGGCTGATGGACGACAACCAGGCCCAGGGCTTTCCGCTGACCGCCCAGGAAGTGACGCGCGAGGCAATCGTGCAGTCGGCGATCCTGTCGGCCGAAATGGCTGAAGAGATCGGCCTTGCCCGCGAGAAAATCATCCTGTCGGCCAAGGTCAGCGGCGTGCAGGACCTGATCGCCGTCTACACCGAGCTTGCCACCCGTTCCGACCATGCGCTGCACCTCGGCCTGACGGAGGCGGGCATGGGCTCGAAAGGCATCGTCGCCTCGTCCGCGGCCATGGGCATCCTGCTCCAGCAAGGCATTGGCGACACCATCCGCATCTCGCTGACGCCGGAGCCGAACGGCGACCGCACGCGCGAGGTGCAGGTGTCGCAAGAACTGCTGCAAACCATGGGCTTCCGGCAGTTCGTGCCGATCGTCGCCGCCTGCCCGGGCTGCGGCCGCACGACCTCGACCGTGTTCCAGGAGCTTGCCCAGAACATCCAGGCCGACCTGCGCAAGAACATGCCGGTGTGGCGCGAACGCTATCCCGGCGTCGAGAACCTCAAAGTCGCGGTGATGGGTTGCATCGTCAACGGTCCGGGCGAATCCAAACATGCCGATATCGGCATTTCGTTGCCCGGCACCGGTGAGACGCCGACCGCCCCAGTGTTCGTCGACGGCAAGAAGGCGGCGACGCTGCGCGGCCCGTCGATCGCCGCCGATTTCGAGAAAATGGTTTCCGACTACATCGAACGGCGGTTTGGGCAACACGGCAAAGCCGCGGCGGAGTAGTTCGATGCGGCGTTTGCTTGGGGCGACGCTGGTTGTCATTTCCGGGCTGGGCTGGGCGACAGCCGTCCAGGCCGATCCGCCGCGGCCCGGCAAGCAGAAGCTGATCGATCGAGTTTGCGATCTTATCGAGACGCATGCCGACCAGAACGGCCTGCCCCGGGATTTCTTTGCCCGGCTGATCTGGAAGGAGAGCCGTTTCGATCCCAATGCGGTCAGCCCCGTCGGTGCGGAGGGTATCGCCCAATTCATGCCGGGCACCGCCAAGATGCGCGGGCTCGCCAATTCCTTCGACATCGAACAGGCGATCCCGGCCTCGGCAAAATACCTCGCCGAAATGAAATCCGGTTTCGGCAATCTCGGCCTCGCCGCCGCAGCCTACAATGCCGGCGAGAGCCGGGTGACGCGCTGGCTGAATTCCGGCGGCTTCTTGCCGATGGAGACCGAAAGCTACGTTCTGGACGTCATGGGCGAGCCGGCCGACAACTTCACCAATACCGCCTACGCCGGCGTCATCCGGCCGCTCGACAAGAAGGCGAGTTTCGCTGCCGCTTGCCGCGAACTGCCGGTGATCATGTCCAGAACCGTGCCGATGTCGTCGATCAACATCAAGCCGTGGGGTGTGCAGGTGGCCGGCAATTTCCGCCGCGCCGCGGCGCTCAATCAGTGGCTGAGAGTGAAAAGCCGGTTCCCGGCACTGCTTGCCGGCCACGATCCGGTGGTCAGCCGGGTACGTACCCCGATCGGCAGGCGCGGCATCTATGCCGTGCGGATCGGCGCCGATAGCAGAGCCAAGGCCGACACGATCTGCGACAAGCTGCAAAGCGTCGGCGGCGCCTGCATCGTGGTACGCAACCGGTAAAGCCATATGTCGGCGCGTTTTGCGCCATTGCTGCCCATCTCGCTCCCCGTGGGCACTTCGTCCTCGACACGTGAATCATATTTTCGGTGAACCGTTAGGCAGGTCTTGCATCGTCGTCGATGCGGGGTAAGGTCCCCGCGATTTTTCGCGAAAGGGATCAGCATGGCCGGCTTCAAGACACTGGACGACATCGGCAATATCAGCGGCAAGCGTGTGCTGGTGCGTGTCGACCTCAACGTTCCCGTCACCGAGGACAAGGTCACCGACGCCACCCGCATCGAGCGCATTGCCCCGACCATCGCCGAGCTCTCCGGCAAGGGCGCCAAGGTCATCCTGCTTGCGCATTTCGGCCGGCCCAAGGATGGACCGACGCCGGAATTCTCACTCGAACCGATCGCCAAGGCGACGGCTGACGTGCTCGGCCGTCCGGTTGGCTTTGCCGCCGATTGCATCGGCGACAAGGCGGCGAGCGCCGTCGCCGCCATGGACAGCGGCGACGTGCTACTGCTCGAGAACACCCGCTTCTACAAAGCGGAGGAGAAGAACGACCCGGCCTTCACCGAAAAGCTCGCCGCCAACGGCGACATTTTCGTCAACGACGCCTTCTCCGCTGCGCACCGCGCCCATTCGTCGACTGAAGGGCTGGCGCATGTGCTGCCGGCCTTCGCCGGCCGTACCATGCAGGCCGAGCTCGACGCGTTGGAAAAGGGTCTTGGCAATCCCGTCCGTCCGGTTGTCGCCATCGTCGGCGGGGCCAAGGTCTCGACCAAGATCGATCTGTTGATGAACCTGGTGAAGAAGGTCGACGCGCTGGTCATCGGCGGCGGCATGGCCAACACGTTTCTCGCGGCACGCGGCACCGACGTCGGGAAATCCTTGTGCGAGCATGATCTCGCGACCACCGCCGAGCAGATCATGATCGAGGCGGCCGAGGCCGGCTGCGCCATCATCCTGCCCGCCGACGGCGTTGTCGCCAGAGAGTTCAAGGCCGGCGCCGCTAGCGAGACCGTCGCCATAGCAGACGTGCCGGCCGACGGCATGATCCTGGATGTCGGTGCGAAAACCGTGAAAACCATTGCCGAATGGATCGACCGCGCCGCGACGCTGGTCTGGAACGGGCCGCTCGGCGCCTTCGAGATCGAGCCATTCGACCATGCGACGGTGGCGACGGCCAGGCACGCGGCAGCGCGCACCAAGGCCGGCACACTGGTCTCGGTCGCTGGCGGCGGCGACACGGTGGCGGCGCTCAACCATGCCGGCGTCAGCGATGATTTCACTTATGTCTCGACGGCCGGCGGCGCTTTCCTCGAATGGATGGAAGGCAAGCCCTTGCCCGGCGTCGACGTCTTGAAGCGCTGAGCGGAGCCGCAAGAGCAGTGCGAAGGAGTGCGCCCGCGACTTTCAATCGATTCGCGCTTGTTTGACGAAATGGTTCGACTTGAACCTGCGTTGCTCTGGTGGTCTGCTGGGCGCGGATCAATTCTTTCAGGAGAAGCATGATGAGCGAACGTCTCGAGGACATTGCCGCCGCGATGGTGGCCAATGGCAAGGGCCTGCTGGCTGCCGACGAGAGCTCCGGCACCATCAAGAAGCGCTTCGACGTCATCGGCGTCGAGTCGACCGCCGACAGCCGGCGCGACTATCGCGAGATGATGTTCCGTGCCAGCGATGCAATGACCAAGTACATTTCCGGCGTCATCCTCTATGACGAGACCATTCACCAGAAGGCCGCCGACGGCACACCGCTGGTCGACATCATCAAGGCATCAGGTGCTATCCCCGGCATCAAGGTCGACGCCGGCGCCAAGCCGCTGGCCGGCTTTCCCGGCGACACCATCACCGAAGGCCTGGACGGCCTGCGCGAACGCCTCGCCGACTATTACAAGCTTGGCGCCCGCTTTGCCAAATGGCGCGCGGTAATCGACATCGATGTTGCCAAGGGCGTGCCTTCCGCCACCTCGATCGGCTCGAACGCCCATGCGCTCGCCCGTTACGCCGCGCTTTGCCAGGAAGCCGGCATCGTGCCGATCGTCGAGCCGGAGGTGCTGATGGACGGCGCTCATGACATCGACACTTGCTACGAGATCAGCAAGGCGACACTGACGAAGCTGTACACCGAGCTCTATGCGGCCCGCGTCGTGCTCGAAGGCACCATCCTGAAACCGAACATGGTCATTGCCGGCAAGAAGTCAGGCAAGGTCAGCAGCCCCGAGGAAGTCGCCGAAAAGACCATAAAGCTATTCCGCGAGACGGTGCCGGCCGCGATCGGAGGCATCGCCTTTCTGTCAGGCGGACAATCGGACGAGGAGGCGACCGCCAACCTCAATGCCATCAACGCTATCGGCCCGCATCCGTGGAAGCTGACCTTCTCCTACGGCCGCGCCTTGCAGGCCGCCCCGCAGAAGGCCTGGGGCGGCAAGGCGGCAAATGTCGCCGCCGCGCAGGCGGCCTTCGCCCATCGCGCCCACATGAACCATCTGGCAGCGCTTGGACAATGGCAGCCGACGCTTGAGCAAGCCGCCTGACCGAAAACATCTTGCGTTTCTCCCGACCAGGGCCACGTGCCCGGGTTTTGTTTGAAAAGCAGCAAGGGCTGCAATTTCTTGCAACTGAAATGCAGCTCGTTGTCGGCATTCCTCGCTGCCGAACGTCCTCCGTGAAAAGAGGAGCAGACCGATGCCAAACAACAAGACCGTTTCGCAGGAAGACTGGTTTCAGGCGCACAAGGCGCATCTGGCGCGCGAAAAGGAATTGACGCGCTTTCGCGATCGTGTCGCCGCCGAACGCCGCGAACTGCCATGGCTGAAGATCCGCAAGGACTACGTCTTCGAGACCGAGCAAGGGCCAAGGAAACTGCCCGACCTGTTTGGCGGCAACAGCCAGCTGATCGTCTACCATTTCATGTTCGCGCCGGGCGCCGATTATCGCTGCGAAGGCTGCTCATTCCTTGCCGATCATATCGACGGCGCCAACCAGCACCTCAGGCACCATGATGTCTCACTTGTCGTGGTAGCGCGGGCGCCATTGGCCGAATTGCTGCCCTACAAGCAGCGCATGGGCTGGAAATTCGACTGGGTGTCGTCCTACGCCTCGGATTTCAACTTCGACATGCAGGTGTCATTCACCGACAAGCAGATCGCGACCGGCGACACGACATACAATTTCGAGCGGCGTGCGCGAAACTCGAAGGACCTTCCCGGCACCAGCGTGTTCTATCGCGACGAGAAAGGCGACATCTTCCTGACCTTCGTCTCGCGCTCCAGAGGCGGCGATCCGCTGATCGGCGCCTATCACTATCTCGACCTGACGCCGAAAGGCCGCAACGAAACTGGCCCGCATCATAGCCTCGTCGACTGGGTGCGGCTGCATGACGAGTACGAAGACCGATCCGGGACGCATGACGGCTGCCATTGAGGCGACAAGGGCGTCGCTGCAAGGTCGTTCACCTTCAGTACAACATGCGCTAAGTGCTGTTCGCTATGCCCTAAAAGGGACTTGCCATGCGGCGCTTTCCGACCCTTCTCACCTGGTTCGCCTTTCCGGTCTATGTCTGGCAAGGACTTGGCGTGCGTCGCCGCACCACCCGCATGCTGCCGGCACAAGGTCCGGTCATGCACGAGATATCTGGCCTGGCACCAGCAATCTCGGTTCTGGTGCTTGGCGATTCCTCCGCCGCCTCGGTAGGCATTGGCAATTCCGAAAACGGATTGGCCGCGCAACTCGCCGTTCTGATTGCGCAACGCACCGGCCGCACCGTGCGCTGGCGGGCGGCTGGCTTCAGCTCGGCAACCTCTGGCCAGATCCGCGATCATGTGCTGCCCAATCTATCGGCCGATCCGTGGACGCATATCGTGCTGGCCATCGGCACCAACGACACCAAGAATTTTCATTCGGTACCGCGCTTCAAGCGCGAGTTTGGCGGCCTGCTCTACGCGCTGCGCGCCAAATGGCCGGAGGCGCGCGTCGTGTGGTCGCCGGTGCTGGAGTTCACCCGGGCGCCGGCAATGCCGCCGCTGCTCGGGAAGATCCTCGAAATCCGCGCCGTCGAAATGAACCGGATGGGCGAGCGCCTTTGCCTCGAGCGCGGCGCCATACCGGCGCCCCGCCTGCCGATCACCGATGCCGAGGCCGGCTTTGCGTCGGATGGATTTCATGCTTCGGAAGCCGGCTACCGGGCCTGGGCGGAACATCTGGTCAGCCTGGTGCTCGCCAACGAACCGGGCGTCGCGTAGCGGGCCGCCGGCACTACGTCCAGTGCCCGAGCACCGCCGTGATCGAAATCGCCGCCATCGCCAGCAGCGCCAGCTTCCAGAAATCGCTGCGCCGCTTCAGTCCGGGCCAGCCGAGCGGCTTGATCAGCTGGATGACCATCATGGCGATGATGACGAGCGCGAGAAGTTTCGACATGCCGCCTTTGATCAGCATCGCGGCTGGCTGTCAAAGCGGCTCCGCGATCGCCGTCTTTCCACTGCGGCCCGCCTCTTTTCAGCGCTGGCTGGTCACCTCGGTGGACAAATCGGAATGCCGGTCACGAGAGCTGCACCCTCCTGACAGACTGCTGTCAGCAGGGGTGTGCGATAGTGCCTGCATCGAAAGAGAGGAGACCAGCGATGAACGGTTTTACCATTCTGCGTAGCGTGCAGCACTATGTCGGCAAGATCCGGACGATGCGCAACGAGATCCGCACCCAGCGTTTCATGAATACCCTGCCGGCAGACATCCGCAAGGATATTGGTTGGCCGGACATGTATGGCGACCGCCGCAATGGCGGCAATTGAGGCAAGCTTTCTGCGTGGCGTTTGGATGCGACCTAGCAACGAGCTGAAATGGGCATGCTGAAGCCTCCTGACAGTATGGTGTCAGGAGGCTCGTGCCATAGTGCGATGGCTGCCGGAGACGGATGGCCGAGAGGACGATCGATGAAAAGCTGGAACGACAGGCTGAACACGCCTGGCATCAACGGCATAAAACCGTCGCCACGCACCATCGGCGACGTCGTCGAAGGCCAGCCGATGCTCGTTCCTACAGCTCGCCAGGTCGATGCATTCATCCGCCCCATCCCCGAAGGCATGGAAATGGATATCCGCGCTTTGCGCACCGCTCTCGCCATCGAGCACGGTGCCGAGGTGACATGTCCGGTCACCATCGGCTATCATCTGAGCACCGTCGACGAGGCCGCCAACGAGGATCTTGAGCGCGGCATGGCGCTGAGCGACATTGCGCCGTTCTGGCGAGTGCTCGACGCAAGCACGCCGATAACGAGAAAACTGTCCTTCGGCGCGGCCTTCGTTGCCGCGCAGCGCAAGAGCGAAGGGCTGAAACGATAGACGCCGAGGGACCATACGATGCGCCGCGCCGACAGGCTCTTCCAGATCGTGCAGCATCTGCGTGGTGGCCGTCTGGTCACCGCCCAGAAGCTGGGCACGTGGCTCGAGGTTTCCGAGCGGACGATCTATCGCGACATCGCCGACCTGCAGTCGACCGGCGTGCCGATCGACGGCGAGGCTGGTGTCGGCTACATGATGAGGGAGGGTTTCGACCTTCCGCCGCTGATGTTCACGCGTGACGAGATCGTCGCGCTGGTCGCCGGCGCCCGCATGGTGCGCGCCTTTGGCGGCGCGGCCATGGCGCGAGCCGCCGACGAGGCGCTGGTCAAGATCGGCGCCGTGTTGCCCGACGCCGAAAAGGACCGCATCGCCCGTACCGAGATCCACACGCCGATGTGGGTGGTAAGCGATGCCGCCCGCGAAGCCATCGACCTGATCGAGCGGTCCATCGAGAAACGTCAGGTGCTGACCATCGACTATTCGGATGAGGCCGGCCGCAGCACCGCGCGCGACATCCGCCCGCTCGGCCTGTGGTTCTGGGGCAAGGTGTGGACCTTGGTCGCCTGGTGCGAGATGCGCGGCGATTTCCGCGCCTTCCGCATCGACCGCATCGCCTCGGTGGTCATCGCCGGCCGCACCTTCAAGCCGGAGCGCGGCAAGCAGCTCGCCGATTTCTACCGCGCGGTGGAACGCAGCGAGGACTACGGCATGGCGCCGGACCGGGCGGCGCGAAGCTGACACGGAAGATCACAAAAAAAAGCCCGCTTGAAAGCGGGCTTTTTTGTTGTGGATGCGAGACCTACTCCTCTTCGTCGGCGTCCTTGTCCTTCGACTTCAGCGCCGAAAGCTTGGCGAAGACGGCGTTGGCGTCGAGTTCGCGGTCCTCGTCCTTCGGCTTTTCCGGCGCCGGCACCAGCCGTTCGGTCAAGGCGGCCGGCAGCAGCGTATCGCCGACCGGCTGCGCCTGCTCGCGGCCGCGCGAGGCGCGGTTGATTTCCATGTCGAGGTCGATCTGCGACGTCAGGCCGAGTGTCACCGGATCCATCGGCTGGAGATTGGCGGAGTTCCAGTGCTTTCTGTCGCGGATCTGGTCGATTGTCGACTTCGTCGTGCCGACAAGGCGGGCAATCTGCGCATCCTTGAGCTCGGGATGGTTGCGCACCAGCCAGAGGATGGCGTTGGGCCGGTCCTGGCGCTTCGACAGCGGCGTATAGCGCGGACCCTTGCGCTTGGATTCCGGCACCCGCACCTTGGGATCGGAGAGCTTCAGCCGGTGGTTCGGGTCCTTCTCGGCGCGCGCGATCTCGTCGCGAGTGAGCTGGCCGGTCATGATCGGGTCCATGCCCTTGATGCCTTGCGCCGACTCGCCGTCGGCGATCGCCTTGACTTCAAGCGGATGCAGTCCGCAGAACTGCGCGATCTGCTCGAAGGAAAGCGCTGTGTTGTCAACCAGCCAGACGGCGGTCGCCTTTGGCATCAGCAGCGTATTGGCCATTACAAAAATCCTTCTCGTTCGCCCGCGTTCCCGCGCGGGCGGTGGTTTAGAGCCACCAAAATGGGAAAATCGCGGTCTATATAACCGCTCGCTCGCCGTTTCGCAATGATTTTGGCAGGCGCGCGCCAAGGACGGCACGGCACCGCGACCGGCAGACCGCGAAGGGTCGGCAGATGACGCCATGCAATCGGAGCTTCAAAAAGACAAAGCCCGCCAGACCAAGGTCGGGCGGGCTCGGAACCGGCGACGGAAATCCGTCTGCTGCGGCTCTGGCTTCTAAGGCTTGATCCCGAACCGCGGCTCGGCGTTGCGGAAAAGCAGCGCCCGGTCTTTGGGCGGGATCGTCCTCGAGATCAAAGCCCTTTGCGGGCGATTCTTTCGATATCGCCGCGGTTGATGCCGAGGTCGTTGAGCTGACGAGCGTTCAGCCGGTTCAGTTCGCGCACGGTTTCGTTGTACATGCGCCAGTTACGGAAAGCGCGGATCGGGTTCATGGTAGTCCTCCATTTCGTTGGATCATTCGTTTCGATGACGCGTAAATAGGCATCGCTGCTCAGGAATTGAACAGACGCTTTTGCATGGCCGCAATGCGTTTGTTGCATTGCAGCATTAAGCTTTCGTTCAGCCTGTTGGGGCGTGCGTCTCGGACGATATGTTCCTAGCCGACGTCGAGCACGATCTTGCCGATATGTTCGCCGTCTTCCATCCGCTCATGCGCCCGCCAGGCCTCCTTGAGCGGGAAGATCATATCCATGACGGGCGCCACCTTGCGGCTGCCGAGCAACGGCCACACCTGCGCCTCGAGTGCTGCGGCGATTGCCGCCTTGAATTCGACGGTGCGCGGCCTGAGCGTCGAGCCGGTGTGGACGAGCCGCTTGACCATGAGTTTCGAGAAATCGGCGCTGGCAACCGCCCCGCCCTGCGTGGCGATCTGAACGATGCGGCCTTCCAGCGCCGCAGCCTCGTAGTTTCGCGCGACATAATCGCCGCCGACCATGTCGAGGATGACATTGGCGCCCTTGCCGCCGGTCGCCTCCTTTACCGCGGCGACGAAGTCCTCCTCGCGGTAGTTGATCGCCCGGTCGGCGCCGAGCTTGAGGCAGGCTTCGCATTTCTCCTTGCTGCCGGCGGTGGTGATGACATAGGCGCCGAAAGCGGCAGCAAGCTGGATCGCCGTGCTGCCGATACCCGACGAGCCGCCATGCACGAGCAGCGTCTCGCCGCTCTTCAGGCCGCCGCGCTCGAAGACATTGTGCCAAATAGTGAAGTAGTTTTCCGGCAGCGCCGCCGCTTCGGTGTAGGTAAAGCCGGGGGGCAGCGGCAGCACGCTGCCGGCATGAACCTTGACATATTCGGCATAGCCGCCGCCCGCCGTCAGCGCGCAGACCCGGTCGCCGACGCGCCAGCGCGATATCTCGTCACCAAGGGCAGCGACTTCGCCTGCCGCTTCCAGGCCCGGCAGATCCGACGCTCCCGGCGGTGGCGGATAGGCGCCCTTGCGCTGCTGCACGTCCGGCCGGTTGACGCCGGCGGCCCGCACCCGGATCAGGATCTCGCCGGGACCGGGAACCGGTACGTCGCGGGTTTCCGGTTTCAGCACCCGCGGCCCGCCCGGTTCCGATATGGCGATCGCCATCATCTTCGCCGGAATTTTCTGTGCGTTCGCCATGAATTTTCCCGTCGTGCTTCGCCGGTTTCTTGTGCCAGCTCTTGCCGGCCATTTGCATCCATACCCTTGCCCTATGTATGCTCATTGGCAAATCAGGCAAATGGGCAATCACGGAGGAGCGACGATGGCGATCTTCGACGACGAACCCAAGAAGAAAGCGCGCCCGCACGAGATCGGGCAGGATCTGTCGCTGCTTTCCGTCGATGAATTGTCCGAGCGGATCGGCATCCTGCGTGACGAGATTGCCCGGCTGGAAGCCGAGCTCAAGACCAAGGGCTCCACCAAGTCGGCGGCAGAGGCGCTGTTTCGCCGCGGATAGTACTGCGGGTAATTCCAAAAGCTCGGGCACGCCGCCGAAAAGCCCGAATGCCGCTGTCTCCAGACTTGTGCCCCAAACCCCCAGCCGGATTGAAAAATGTTCGCAAGCTACAGACCGATCCTCTCGCTGCTGCGCGGCACCGCGTTCCTGCTGGCGGCATCTGGGCTGCATGGGCTGCTGTTGCCGCTGCGCGGTCAGGTGGAGGGCTTCTCGACGGCATCGCTCGGCCTGATGGGCACGGCTTGGGCTGGCGGCTTCGTCACCGGCTGCTTCTTTGCGCCACGCATCGTGCGCCGCGCCGGTCATGTCAGGGCTTTCGGTGCCTTTGCCGCATCGGGAGCGATCGTCGCATTGCTCACCGGCCTGATCATCGACGAATATACCTGGATCCTGCTGCGCGCCTTCACCGGCTTCACCATGGCGGGCGCCTTCATGGTCATCGAAAGCTGGCTCAACGAGAAAGCCACCAACGAAAACCGCGGCACCGTCTTCGGTCTCTATATGATGGTCACCTATGCCTCGATCATGGGCGGTCAGATGATCGTTGCCGGCGGCGATGTGAAATCGGCGTCGCTGTTCATGATCACTGGCATTCTGTTCTGCCTGTCGCTGATCCCGACGGCGGTCTCGACGGCGTCGCACCCCAAGCCGCTGCAGGACGTGTCGCTCGACGTCAAAGGGCTCTACATCAATTCGCCGGTATCGGCGATCGCCTGCGTGCTGATCGGCATCGCCAACGGCGCCTGGGGTACGCTTGGTGCCGTCTATGGAGCGCGCATCGGCATCTCGACAGCCGAGATCGCGCTGATGATGAGCCTGGTGGTCATTGCCGGCGCCGCCATGCAGCTTCCGGCCGGGCGGCTCTCCGACACGACGGACCGTCGTTTTGTGCTGGCGGGCGCGGCTTTCGGCGCTGCGCTGTTCGCCATCGCCATCTTCCTGTTCGAACCGCGCTCCGGCGTCTTCGTCATCGTCTGCACCGCCGCCTACGGCGCCTTCGCCTACACGCTCTATTCGATCGCGGTGGCGCATGCCAATGACCATGCGCGCTCGGAGGACTTCGTCAAAGTGTCGGGCGGCCTGCTGCTGCTTTATGGCTTCGGCACGATGATCGGTCCACTGGTGGCCGCCGGCCTGATGGGCTGGATGCGTCCCGAGGGGCTGTTCCTGGCCACTGCGCTCGCACATCTCAGCCTGGCCGGCTATACGCTGCTGCGCATCAGCCGTCGCGCGCCGGTGCCGATCGAAGGCCGCGATGCCTTCAAGACCCAGCCGGCCGATCGTTCGGTGACGCCGGAAGCGTTGCGGCTCGACCCGCGCAGAAAAGCTGAAACCGACGGTTGAGATTCGGGGCGCTTTGCCCCACAAATAAGGCATGATGCTTTCCGACGCCTTCATGGCGATTGCCGATCCCAACCGGCGCCATCTCTTGGAAGAGCTCCGGCGCGGACCGAAGACCGTCAACGAATTGGCATCCGGCTTGCCGGTGTCCCGCCCGGCCGTTTCGCAGCACCTGAAGGTCCTGCTTGATGCCGGGCTGGTCAACGCCAAGCCGGAAGGCACCAGGCGCGTCTATACGGTCAGCAATGCCGGCTTCCTGAAGCTCAACATCTGGCTCGACCAGTTCTGGGATGCGGAGCAGCTCGGTTCACCCGGAAGCTGAGGGGCGTCGTCAGCGCGTCGAGCAACTATGCAGCATCGGGCCTAGAGCAATTCCAGGAAAGTGTGAAACGGCTTTCCGTCCGGAATTGCGCAAAAACAAAGAGATAGAGCGGTTCGGCGTTTCCGTGAAACGATGAACCACTCTAGCCATTGTTGTAGGGGAAGAGCTTGAAATAAGGCTGCGCTTCCTCGATCACACGGGCAATCGACGGGCGTTGCAGCAACCGGTCGTGATAGCGCCTGACCGCAGGATATTCGTCTCCGAACGGCTCGACCTTGTTGGCGTAGAACAGCGCGGGGGCGGCAGCGCAGTCGGCCATGGTGAAGCTCGCACCCACCGCCCATGTCCTCGACGGCATGTCCTGTTCAATGACGGCGTAGGAGCTGCGCAGCTGGGTGCGCGCCTGCTCGACGCCGAACGGATCGGTCTTGCCCTCCGGCCGCAGCCGGTCGCCGACGATCTTCTGCATCGGTTCCTGGACGTAGAAGTCATAGAAGCGGTCGGCGAGCCGGGTCTGGCGAGCGAGATCGAGATCGGCGGGGATCAGTTCGACCGGCCCAGGATAATACGCGTTGAGATATTCGATGACGATCGTCGATTCCGGCACGGTCCGATCCAGCGCTTCATCACGCAGTACCGGCATCTTGCCGAGCGGCCACAATTTCAGGAACGCCGCGCGCGACTGTTCATTGCCGAGATCGACAACGACGGATGTGAATGGCGTGCCGTTTTCATAGAGCGCGATCAGCGGCTTCCAGCAGAAGGAGGCCAGTGGATGAAGATGCATAGTCAGGGACATGTTTGTCGTTCCTTGGGTGGCTCGTCTCGCGGAAATTCGGTGTCGGGTCGGGTACTATTTGGCCTGGCTGTGGGTCACGATGGCATCGATGATCGCGGCCCAGTCGTCGGGATGCAGCTCGTGGCCGCCGCTCTCGATCCGGAGCAGCCTTGCACCGGCGACCGCGTCGGCAAGAGCGGCGCCATGCTCGACTGGAAAGATGGGATCGTCGGTGCCGTGGATAACGAGGAGCGGGATTTTCATGTCGCGCAGCCGACCCGTCCAGTCCTCGCCGCTCCCATCTTCGCCACTCTTGAGCATGAAATGATTGGTCGCACTTAGAAAACCGCCGGACCGGTCATAATCCTGTTCGACGAAAGCTCGCGTTCGCTGCTCGTCGAAAGAGTGCGCGGCACCGGTGAGCGCATGTGCGTCCTTGACGATGAAATCGACCACTTGGCCACGGTCCGACCAGTCGACCTTGGCGCCTTCGGCCGAGTGTTTCCTATAGGCCTCGGTGGTTCCGGGCAGATGCGAAGTATCGATGCCCAGGGGCGAGCTGCTGATCACCGTCAGCGAAGTGACGCGCGACGGGTATTTCAACGCAACGAGCTGCGCGATCATGCCGCCCATCGACATGCCGACCACATGCGCCTTTCGGATTCCATGGTCGTCAAGGACGCGGATGGCATCGTCCGCCATGTCGTCGAATGTATAAGGCGGCTCGCTCGGCGCGTATTTGGTCGAACGGCCGGTATCGCGATTGTCATAGCGGATCACGAAGCGACCTTCGCCGGCCAGCTTCCGGCAAAACGCTTCGGGCCACCAGAGCATGGAAGCCATGGCGCCCATGATCAACAATACCGCCGGATGGGCCGGATCGCCGAAGGTCTGGGATACGATTTCGGGGTGTTCGGCGTTTTTCATGGCTTTCCTCCTTCGGCTTCCAATCCGATTGCATTTCGCAATCAGTTGCACGATAGTAAAACCGATACGATAATGCAACCGGTTTTGGAGATTCGCATGAACATCGATCGTCGGTCCGGATGCCCCATCAACCTGTCGCTCGAAGTGTTCGGCGACCGGTGGAGCCTGATCATCCTTCGCGACATCATCTTCGGCGGCAGACGCCACTTTCGCGAACTGCTCAACGGCTCGATGGAGGGCATCGCCTCCAACATCCTCGCCGACCGGCTGAAGCGGCTGATGGAGCTCGGCATGCTGACCAAG
Source organism: Mesorhizobium sp. M0166 (assembly GCF_040322255.1). Lineage (NCBI taxonomy): Bacteria > Pseudomonadati > Pseudomonadota > Alphaproteobacteria > Hyphomicrobiales > Phyllobacteriaceae > Mesorhizobium > Mesorhizobium sp. M0166. The sequence goes on from NZ_JAMYTD010000016.1 coordinate 25,867, forward strand.
GCGGATGATCCCTCCCACAAGCAGAAGGTGATCTACAGTCTGACCGAAATGGCGATCACGCTGGTGCCGATCCTGGCGCATCTCGGCGCCTGGGGCCGGGTCTGGCTGCCGGTCAGCGAAGAGCTCTCTATCCGTGCCGAGCTTCTGGAAAAAGGCGGCCCGCCGATGTGGGATAAGTTCATGAACGAGTTGCGCCACGAGCATCTGGGTGCGTCTCCTGCGCCATCCGAGCCCACCGTCCGCGCGACTTTGCAGGCCGGATACGATGCGGTGATCGCCCGCAACGCGCGGGGCATCGGCTGCGATCTGGCGCCATGACCAACATATTTTCCCAATTGCGGGCTGGCTCTGCTATCAAGGGGCTGAAGATAATTCACGGGATTGGATAACGCTCTTGGTCGAGAACTCTAAGGACACTGCCCGTGCGCGGGCCGATTTGCGGTTCAAGAAACAGGAAGAGGCAGCCACGGTCCGCCAGAAGGCGATGGCGGAATATGTCGCCGAGAGCGACGCTCGCCAAGCCAAGACCAACAAGCTGCGGGCGCTGCGCCTCGCCAAGGAAGCGGAAGACCTAGCCAATGCGCCTCCCGCCCCGGTGAAGAAGCCTCGCGCCAAGAAAAAATAAACCGGCGCTCCCAGACGCATGCTTCATTTCGCACACGAAACAGTTCACCGGGATGTTTCTGCCGGTTGATAACTGGCGCGTTTAGGAGACCGGCATGACCGCACTGACGCTCGACAAAGCCCTTGAAATCATCGCCGCCGCCTTTGCCAAGGGTGCCGAGCTCAAGCTCAGGCCGCTTGGCGTCTCGGTGCTCGACGCCGGCGCCCATCTGGTCGCGTTCCAGCGTCAGGACGGCGCCTCGTTCCTGCGTCCGCAAATGTCGGCCGGTAAGGCCTATGGCGCACTCGGTATCGGCATGGGCTCGCGCCGGGTGGAAGCTTTCGCCAGGGAGCGCCCGCATCTGATCGCCGGCATCTCCGACGTGTCGGGCGGGCGCATCCTGGCGGTCGTCGGCGGCGTGCTGATCCGCGACGAGGCTGGTACGATCATCGGCGCGGTCGGTATTTCCGGCGATACGTCCGACAATGACGAAACGGCAGCCATCGCCGGCATCGAGGCGGCTGGCTTTAGCGCCGACCCGGGCTGAGCCGGGATCCTTAATTCATGTTGATGTCGCGGCTGGCCGACCGCATCGACACCGAAAAGCCGGCCAGCACATCGATCAGCGCTATGACCATCAGTGTGAAGAAAACGGAATGGGCGGCGCCCTTCACCAGCAGGAACTCGACCAGATAGGCCACAAAGACGAAGGTCGACAAAAGGTGGTCCATGATCGAGGCATTTGTCGTGCGCGTCGATTTCACCACTTCGACGAACAAGAAGATCAGTGCGATCAGCACGATGAGATCGCCGAGGGTCATAGAGAACACGCCACCCGACATCATCCGGACCGAAAACATTTCGGTCGCCCACGGATCGTCGCCGCTGCCGAATATTCCCAGAAGCCCGAGATTGTAGAGGATGAAAGGCACGATCAGCAGCGGGATGGCACCGAACATGTGGCGGCTCCGGTTGGACTGATCTTTGTAGAGTGCGCCCGGCGTTCGTCGTCAAGAATTTTCGTGCGGCCGATAAACACGGACAAAGACGGCGTGAAACAACAATGTCAGGCCCGACTGATATGATCGGTTGTCGCAAACGCAAAAAGACCGGCCAATGGCCGGTCGTTTCGCAACCCATAAACCGTCGAAAGCTCTCTCAGCTTTCCTTCGGCTCCAGAACCTGGCGACCGCGATACATGCCGGTCTTCAGGTCGATATGGTGCGGACGGCGCATCTCGCCGGAGTTCTTGTCCTCGACATAGGTCGGGGCCTTCAGTGCGTCGGCAGAACGGCGCATGCCGCGCTTCGACGGAGAGGTTTTTCGTTTCGGAACGGCCATGGATATGCTCCACTACATGGTCAAAACGCCCCGGCGGCCCTCGTGAAAGGGCCACATCAGGGGCCGGAATCTGAGAAAGTCGGGTGCCTATACACGCCCGACGGCGTTTTGGCCAGCGTCGCCGTGTTTTTTTTTGACACTATCGCAGGCAACCGACGTAGGCGCCTGCGCGGCCTGCGCGCCGTTCGATCAATGCGGCAAGCCGCCTCAGTCCCGGCCCAGGCTTTGCCGGATTGCGCACGATCGGATTCGGCAAGGTGACGGCAAGCAGCGCTGCCTGCCGGCGCGACAGCTGTTTTGCCGAGACGCCGAAATGATGCTGGGCGGCGGCCTCGATGCCGTAGATGCCCGGTCCCCATTCGGCGATGTTGAGGTAGATCTCCATGATCCGCCGTTTCGACAGCACCGCATCGAAATAGACGGCCAGCGGCAGTTCGACGACCTTACGGACCGAGCCCAACGGCCGCGACCATAGATAAAGGTTCTTTACCGTCTGCATGGTGATGGTCGAGGCGCCACGCGTCATCTCGCCGGCAAGCGCATCGTCAACGACGCCGCGCAACTCGCCCAGATCGACGCCGCGATGGAAACAGAACTGCCCGTCCTCCGACATGATGACCGAATATGCCAGCACCGGCGCGACATCGTCGATGGAAACCCAGCGCCGATCGTAGCCGGAAAACGTCGCCAGGTCCTTCAGCATCAATGTCGACACCGGATGCACGAATGACGGCAGGTACAGGAAGGTCAGCACCACCGGCACCAGCGCCAGCACGACGGCGACGGCGATGCCGCGCCGGACCCAGCGTTGAAGACCGATGCGGCTGCCGCGTCTCGGTCTCGCCATGTCCAACCCTTCGGTTTCGTGATCGACGATCGGTTCCGCCAAGCCACCCAATCCGCGCTGCTCCCTGCCCCCGGCATAATGGCGCTTGGCTTCTTGCGCAACGTCTGAGTGTCGGCTACCGCTCCCGACCATGACGAAAGACGACCAAATGGCATTCGAAGCTGCACTTATTGCCCGGGCAGTTCCGCTCGAGGCGCTGCTGAGGCGATTGCTCGACGGACGGACGCTTTCAGGCGAGGTCGCGCGGCCCGAACGCCTGATGGCGGCCATGCGACATGGCGTGCTGAACGGCGGCAAACGACTGCGTCCCTTCTTGGTCATGGAAAGTGCTGCACTATTTTCAGCCGACGGCGAGGCGGCGCTGCGCGTCGCGGCGGCGCTCGAATGCGTGCACTGCTATTCGCTCATCCATGACGATCTGCCGGCCATGGACGACGACGATCTGCGCCGCGGCCAGCCGACTGTACACAGGGCTTTCGATGAGGCGACCGCCATTCTTGCGGGCGACGCCTTATTGACGCTTGCTTTCGACATCCTTGCCGACGATGCGACAATGCTGCCGGCCGAGCGTAGGGCAGGGTTGGTGCTGGCTCTGGCCCGCGCCGCCGGGGCGGGAAGCATGGTCGGCGGCCAGATGCTCGATCTCGAGGCCGAACAAGGCCGGCCGGACGAGGCCGGCATCATCCGGCTGCAGGCGATGAAAACCGGTGCGCTGATCCGCTTTGCCTGCGAAGCGGGCGCTATCCTTGCCGGTGCGCCGTCGGGCGACCGCGAAAGGTTGGCCGAATTTGGTTCCGCGATCGGGCTTGCTTTTCAACTTGCCGACGATCTGCTCGACCTGACCGCCGACGCGCATCAGATGGGCAAGGCGACCGGCAAGGATGCCGCGGCCGGCAAGGCGACGCTGGTCGCGCTGCACGGACCGGGCTGGGCGCGGGACCAGCTCCATGGCCTCGTCGATCAGGCTCATGCGCTGCTCGAGCCCTATGGCGAACAAGCCGCGCTTCTGAAACAGGCGGCGGAGTTCGTCGCGGCCCGCAACAATTAAAGCGCCCCTATGGCGCGCCGGAGAATTGGCGACTGATCGGCCGGATGCCCTCGCAGCCGACCGATCGGGATCATTTCCGGCGATGTCGGACCACATCGGCCCGCCACGCCAGTTGCCGAGCCATTCTTCAGCCTCGCGGCCGGGTTCCGCGGCTCGGGTGGACAGCGGTCAGCCTTCGCCAGTTGTCTTTTCCACCACGGGCGGCCGAACCGGTTCCAGCTCGGCCGCCGCCTCGGCCGCCTGCGCCTCGGCTGGCTTGCGCCGGTTGCGGATGAACGCGGCAATGCGGTCGCGGATTTCACCGGCGCTGAGGAATACCGGAACGCGCGCCACCGGGGCGGTCGGCTCAAAGGACAGGCCAAGGCCGGTGATCCTGCCCTTGTCGTCGACGTCGCGAACGATCAGCTCGATCGGACCGAGCAGCACGCGGTCGGCGTATTCGGCGTGGCCGCCGAGCCGCGTAGTAACCAGGTCGCCAATGCTGAGCTTGCGCTCCGCTTCGGTCAGGCCCGGCGCATAGGCGGTCTCCAGTTCCTCGGCGGAGCGTGACGGATCGACGGCGAAGGCCCCGAAGAAATCCGCGTCCTCGGGATCGACCACGGCACGGCTGGCGAACAGCTTGTCGAGCAGGCGCGGATAGCGGTCCGGCACGAAGATGTAGACATGGTCGCCGGCCGCCAGCCGGCCCATGTCCTGGAAGCGCATCGAGCGTCCGTCGCGCAACACCAGCGACGGCCGCGCCCAGCGCGGAATGCGTTCGCCGCGCGCGACCGGGCTACCAGGTGCCACGCGATAGGCGAGAAGCTCATGATGGGCGGAGCCCGGCAGTTCCAATTCGACCTTGTCGAGCGGTCCCAGCCGAGCCGGCACGATAAGGCCGAGGCGGCGTGCCAGCGGCCCGACGGTCCATCCCTGGATGATCAGCGAGACCAGCACGATGATAAAGGCGGTGTTGAAGATGAGGCGACCGTTCTCAAGGCCGCCGAGCAGCGGCGTGATGGCAAGCAGGATCGACACGGCGCCACGCAGGCCGACCCATGAGACGAAGGCGACTTCCGGGCGTGGCAGACGAAATGGCACCAGGCAGAGCCAGACCGCGATTGGCCGTGCCACAAATATCAGGAACAGGCCGAGCAGAACTGCCGGCACCAGGATCGCCGGAAATTGCGAAGGCGTCGCGAACAGGCCGAGGATCAGGAACATGATGATCTGCGCCAGCCACGACATGCCGTCCTGGAAGCGCTTGAGGATGGTGACGGCCCGGATATCGGAATTGCCGGCGATCAAGCCTGCGAGATAGACCGCCAGGAAGCCGGATCCGCCGACGGCGCCGGCGGCAGCAAACACCATCAGCGACAGCGTCAGCACGAAGATCGGCAGCAGGCCGTGATCGAGATTGAGGCGATCGACAAGGCGCACGATGGCCATGCCGCCGAGAATGCCGATGACCGCGCCGAGCCCCATGTTGACAAGGAAGCCGACGGCAAGATCGGCGACCAGCACCTTGGCCTCGGGGTGGGTGTTGGCGGCGATGACCTCGACCAGCGTGATGGTCAGGAAGATGGCGATCGGGTCATTGGTGCCGGATTCCACCTCGAGCGTGGACCGCACGCGCTCGCGCAAATTGATCTCGCCGGCGCGCAGCAGGAAGAACACCGCCGCGGCGTCGGTCGAGGCGACAGCGGCACCGAGCAGGAAGGATTCCAGCCAGGTCAGGTCGAGCAGATAATAGGCGGCGGCGCCGAACAGGCCGGTGGTCAAAAGGACGCCGAATGTGGCCAGCGACAGCGCCGGCCCGGCCGCCTGCCGCAAGGCGTTGAGCGGCGTGCCGAAGCCGGAATCGAAAAGGATGACCGCCAGCGCCAATGAGCCGGCAAAATAAGCAACTCGGGCATTGTCGAAATGGATGCCGAGACCGTCGGTTCCGGTGGCGAGGCCGATGCAGAGAAACAGCAGCAGGAGAGGGGCGCCGAAGCGGAAGGCGATCAGGCTCGAAAACGCGGCGGCAACGACAAGTGCTGCCCCAACGAGCGTCACCAGATAGATACCATGCTCCATTCGTTGGTCGCCCCTAGTCGATATGCTCAGGCATCACGGGAGAGTGGGGCGAAGACATGGCCGCTGCAAGGCAGCAGCGTGGCTTTTTGCCCCACGCTGCCGATCGTCGAAAGTTTTGGCACCCGAGCAGCGGAGCGTGCCTCGGCGGTTCGTGCTGCAACGAAAAACGCCCGGACTGAGCCGGGCGTCTTCCACGTCGAAAAGATGGTTCTGCGATCAGGCGATGGTCTTGCCGAAGGCGACGGCGGTATCGCCCATGCGGTTGGAAAAGCCCCACTCGTTGTCGTACCACGACAGCACCGAAACGAAGTTGCCGTCCATGACCTTGGTCTGGTCGAGCGCCACGATCGAGGAATGCGGATCGTGGTTGAAGTCGATCGAAACATTGGGGTGACGGGTAACGGCGAGGATGCCCTTCAGCTTGCCGTTCGAGGCAGTGATCACCGCGTCGTTGATTTCCTGGACGGTGGTCGGCCGCTTGGCGATGAACTTGAAATCGACGAGCGAGACGTTCGGGGTCGGCACGCGGATGGAGATGCCGTCGAGCTTGCCCTTGAGCTCGGGCAGTACCAGGCCGATGGCCTTGGCGGCACCGGTCGAGGTCGGAATCTGCGACAGCGCGGCGGCGCGGGCGCGGTAGAGGTCCTTGTGCATGGTGTCCAGCGTCGGCTGGTCGCCGGTGTAGGAATGGATCGTCGTCATCATGCCCTTCTCGATGCCGACCGCCTCATTCAGTACGGCCGCCAGCGGCGCCAGGCAGTTGGTGGTGCAGGAGGCGTTCGAGATGACGATGTGGTCCTTGGTCAGCTTGTCATGGTTGATGCCATAGACGACGGTGAGATCGGCGCCCTCTGCCGGAGCGGAGACGAGAACGCGCTTGGCACCGGCGGTCAGATGGGCGACGGCCTTGTCGCGGGCGGTGAAGATGCCGGTGCATTCGAGTGCGATGTCGATGCCAAGCTCCTTCCAGGGCAGTTGCGTCGGATCCTTGATCGCGGTGACTTTGAATTTTTCCTTGCCGACGATGATCTGGTCGCCGTCAACCGTCACCTCATGCGGAAAGCGGCCATGCACGCTGTCGAAGCGCAGCAGATGCGCGTTGGTCTCGACCGGGCCGAGATCGTTGACCGCGACGACGTCGATATCCTTGCGGCCTGATTCATGGATGGCGCGCAGGATGTTGCGGCCGATGCGGCCGAATCCGTTGATGGCAACTCTGACGGTCATTGTTCTCTCCCTGGGAGTTGGAGGCCGAAGATCAAGTCCGCAGCTTCATAACGGCGGACGGGCAAAGAATCCAGCCGCCGAGGCACGGATTTAAATCGATTAGTGCTCCACCGCCCGGCAAAACCGCTATGCCAGCCTTTGCCGGGCGGGGCTCACTTTCATTTGCCGTGCAGACGGGCTTCCGCCGCCTTCACCGTTACCTCGGCGGTGATGCCGAAATGCGGGTAGAGCTGTTCGATGGTGCCGGAGGCGCCGAAGCCGGTCATGCCGACAAAGATGCCGTCGGTTCCGATGAAGTGATCCCAGCCCTGACGGATGCCGGCTTCGATGGCAATCTTGAGCGGCGCATTGCCGATCGTCCTGCTGCGATAGTCGGCGCTCTGCTTGTCGAACAATTCGAAGCACGGCACCGAGACGACGCGGGTCGCGTGGCCGTGCTTTTCCAAGGCCTCGCGGGCGGCCAGCGCGATCTCCACCTCCGAGCCCGAAGCGAAGATCGTCACCGCCGCCTCGCCACTGGCGGCGACAAGTTCATAGGCGCCGCGGCTGGAGAGGTTTTCCGCAACGAAGTCGTTGCGTACCGTCGGCAGGTTCTGCCGGGTCAACGCCAATGTCGAAGGCGTCTTTTCCGACTCAATGGCCAACTGCCAGCATTCAGCGGTTTCCACCGCGTCGGCCGGGCGGAAGACATTGTGGTTCGGAATGGCGCGAAGTGCTGCCAGATGCTCGACCGGCTGATGGGTCGGGCCGTCTTCGCCAAGGCCGATGGAATCATGGGTCATGACGAAGATCGAGCGGATGCCCATCAGCGAAGCAAGCCGCATCGCCGGACGGGCATAATCGGAAAAGCACATGAAAGTGCCGCCATAGGCGATAATGCCGCCATGCAATGTCAGCCCGTTGAGTGCGGCCGCCATGCCGTGCTCGCGAACGCCGTAGTGGACGTAGCGCTGGCCGTAATCGTCGGCGGTGATGTTCTTGGTTTGGCTGGTCTTGGTGTTGTTGGAGCCGGTCAAATCGGCCGAGCCGCCGATGGTTTCGGGCACGGCGCCGTTGATGACCTCGAGCGCCATTTCCGATGACTTACGTGTGGCAACCTTCGGCTTGTCGGCGGCGAGCTTCTTCTTGTAATCGCCAATGACGGCATCGAAGTTGGCCGGCAGCGTGCCACTGATGCGGCGTTCGAACTCTGCGCGCAATTTGCCGTCGGCCTTGGCAAGGCGGCCTTCCCAGTCGGTGCGTGCCTTGACGCCGGTCCGGCCGGCGGTACGCCACGCATCGAGGATGTCGGCCGGAACCTCGAACGGCGGATAATCCCAGCCGAAGAATTTTCTGGCGCCGGCGATTTCCTCGGCGCCGAGCGGCGAGCCATGCGCCTTGTTGGTGCCGGCCTTGGTCGGCGCGCCGAAGCCGATCGTCGTCTTGCAGGCAATCATCGTCGGCTTGTCGGAGTGGCGGGCCGCCTCGATGGCATAGGCGATCGCTTCCGGGTCCTGGCCGTCGATATGGCTGGCATTCCAGCCGGACGCCTGGAAGCGGGCAACCTGATCGGTGTTGTCGGCCAGCGACACCGGGCCATCGATCGAGATGTTGTTGTTGTCCCAGAAGACGATCAGCTTGTTCAGCTTCAGATGTCCGGCAAGCGCAATGGCTTCCTGGGATACGCCTTCCATCAGGCAGCCGTCACCGGCCAGGACATAGGTGTAGTGGTCGACGAGATCGTTGCCGAAAGCGGCATTCATGATGCGCTCGCCGAGCGCGAAGCCGACCGAATTGGCAAGGCCCTGGCCGAGTGGGCCTGTCGTCGTCTCGATGCCCGCGGCATGGCCGTATTCCGGGTGGCCCGCCGTCCTCGACCCCAATTGGCGGAACTGCTTGATCTGGTCGATGGTGATGTCTTCGTAGCCGGTCAGATAGAGCAGTGAGTAAAGCAGCATCGAGCCGTGACCTGCCGAAAGGATAAAGCGGTCGCGGTCCGGCCAATGCGGGTTCTTCGGATCGTATTTGAGAAAGCGGGTGAACAGCACCGTGGCGATGTCGGCGCAGCCCATGGGCAGTCCGGGGTGGCCGGAATTTGCCTTCTCGACGGCGTCCATGGCGAGAAAACGGATCGCATTGGCCATCCGGTCATGTTGTTCGCGCGAGGTCATGCTTCCTCCAAAATGGGGGTTTGGGCCTTGGGAAAGCCCTTGAAAAGGGTGCGCGACACATAGCAGGCGCGGCCTTTTAGTCAACAAATCGGTGTGCTTTTGCCGGTCTTGTGATGGCCATGCGCGACTTACATTAGCGTTAGCAGGGGACAGTCGCGACAGCTTTATTGACGGGCGGTTCACACGGCGCGTAATGTTTCAGGGATAACGCGTTCTGAACGTGGATGATTCGGTGATGGGCAGGGCGCAGGACGAAAGCCATGACCGGGGAAACGACCCTCAAGGAAGTCATTGCCAGGCTGGGTAAGGCCATCGAAGGGCTGGAAAACGCCGTCGCGGCCAAGCTCGAGCACGAGCGGGACTATTCGGAAGCCGAGGCCGAAGTGCAGCGGATGAACGCCGACCGTTCGCGGCTGGCGCAGGAACTCGACAACTCCGAGGCCCGCGCCGAACGGCTGGAAGATGCCAACAAGGAAGTATCGCGAAGGCTGGTGACAGCCATGGAAACCATCCGCGCGGTACTGGACAGGTAGGCCAATGGCACAAGTCACGGTTTCCATCGACGGCAAGCAGTATCGTATGGCCTGCGACGAGGGCCAGGAAGAGCATCTGATCGATCTTGCCGAGCGCTTCGACCGCTATGTCTCGCATCTGAAGGATTCTTTTGGCGAGATCGGCGACCAGCGGCTGACCGTGATGGCCGGCATCATGGTCATGGATGAGCTTTCAGAACTGCAAAAGCGGGTCAAGGGCATGGAAAGCGAAGTGCTGACGCTGCGCAAGACGCGCGACGACGCACTGACCAAGGCCGACAAGAACGATTCCGTGCTGACCGGGGCGCTTGGCGCGTTGGCCCAGCGCATGGAAGACCTGGCGACGACGCTGGCAGTGAGCAAGGCCTGAGCCAGCGCAGCGAAGATTCCTGCTGCATTTGCCGAGAAGCAATGAAAATATTTCGCCGCCGGCCTTGATGCCGGCGCAACAGCCGTTTGAAGGATGACGCCGGAGTGGTAGAAAGGCAAAAGCAGCGCCGGTCAACGCCGGCTGCGATCTGCACTCACAAGGTAGGGACACGCCATGAGCCTTCGTATCAACGACATCGCACCGGACTTCACCGCCGAGACCACGCAAGGGCCGATCAGCTTCCATGAATGGATCGGCGACGGCTGGGCGGTATTGTTCAGCCATCCGAAGAACTTTACGCCGGTTTGCACGACCGAACTCGGCACGATGGCCGGGCTCGAAGGCGAGTTCAGGAAGCGCAACGTCAAGATCATCGGCATCTCGGTCGATCCCGTCGAAAGCCATGAGAAGTGGCAGAACGACATCAAGACCGCGACCGGCCATTCGGTGAACTATCCGCTGATCGGCGACAAGGATCTCAAGGTCGCCAAGCTTTACGAGATGCTGCCGGCGGGTGCCGGCGACAGCTCGGAAGGCCGCACGCCCGCCGACAATGCCACGGTGCGTTCGGTCTACGTCATCGGGCCCGACAAGAAGATCAAGCTGGTTCTCACCTACCCGATGACGACGGGCCGCAACTTCGACGAAATCCTGCGCGCCATCGATTCCATGCAGCTGACAGCCAAGCACCAGGTGGCGACACCGGCGAACTGGAAGCAGGGCGAGGACGTCATCATCACCGCTGCCGTCTCGAATGAGGATGCCATCAAGCGCTTCGGTGCCTATGAGACAATCCTGCCATATCTCAGGAAAACCAAGCAGCCTTCTGCCTAAGCCGGCAGAGGCGGCACAGAGAATTTTTGGTTTTCCTGGCCGTGTGAGCATGAGGTGCTTGACGATGCCTGGTTGACGGACAACCATGCCTTTAATTTGCCGTGGCAGAGAAAATCCTTCCTGCCGTGGTGGGGGGCGAAGGAGGCTGGATTGGACGCATTATCGGCCAGGTCGCAGGTCACCGGCTTCTATGACAAGCCGAGCGGGTCCGTCCAGTATGTGGTCGCCGACATGGCGACCCGCAAATGCGCCATCATCGATCCGGTGCTCGACTTCGACGAAAGGTCCGGTGCAACGGCGACGAAAAACGCCGACGCCCTGCTCGATTTCGTCAGGGAAAGCGGGCTGGAGGTCGAGTGGATCCTCGACACGCATCCGCATGCCGATCATTTCTCCGCCGCCCATTATCTGAGGGGGAGAACCGGAGCGCCGACGGCAATCGGCGAGAGGATCGTCGACGTCCAGAAATTGTGGAAGGTGATCTACAACTGGCCGGAATTCCCCGCCGACGGTTCGCAGTGGGACAGGCTGTTCGCCGACGGCGCGACTTTTCCGGTCGGCGGCCTTCCGGCAAGAGTGCTGTTTTCGCCGGGCCACACACTGGCCTCGATCACTTACGTCATCGGCGACGCCGCCTTCATCCACGACACGCTGTTCATGCCGGACAGCGGCACCGCAAGGGCAGACTTTCCCGGCGGCAGCGCCGAGCGGCTCTGGCACTCGATCCAGGACATCCTGGCACTGCCGGACGAGACACGTCTGTTCGTCGGTCACGACTACCAGCCGGGTGACCGCGAAGCGCGCTGGGAAAGCACGGTCGCGGAGCAGAAAGCCGGCAACACCCATGTTGCCAGCTGCAAGACGGAAGCCGACTTCGTCGCGCTCCGCCAAGCCCGCGACAGGACGTTGCCGATGCCGCGGCTGATCCTGCACGCGCTGCAGGTCAATATGAATGGCGGACGCCTGCCGGAACCGGAACCCAACGGGCGGCGCTACCTGAAGTTTCCGCTCGATTGCCTGTGAGGGGATGGGTCGCTGGCACTACAGTGCTATTCAAACTCGGCGCCCGCTCATCGTTCAAGGTCATCCAAGTTATTGATCCTGATTCGATTTTTGCGATGTGTGAATCCGGTCGGTCACCATAGGGGAGAAGGTGGGGGCAGCCGGGTGAGGAGCGGCGCAGACGCCGGCTAAGTGTTTAGTCCAGCGTCAGGGTTTTGTTCGGCGGGCTAAATGTTCATACGTGATTTGCCAAGGGTCGCTCTCGGAAGACCTTTCCTCGCCGATCCAATGGAAGCTGTTGGCAGTGATCTCAGTGAAACGCCATCGAGTTTGCAGACCGCGCGAGTCATTGCCGAGCTGGACAATGTCCTTACCCTCGGCCCGGCCGATCTGGCGCGAGTGATCCCGGTTGAGCGGGTCGCTCCATATGATATGCCAGCCATCGATCCCAGGATCGAAGATGCGCAAGGTCGTGCCATACATCGTCGACTGTGCAGGGCGCTTGGGCCTGATCCAAACGTCCTGAATCGCGCGGCCTTCGAGCACCCAGCCAAAATGGCATTCGCCATCCCATTTCTGGATTGTGCCGTCGTCGAGATAGTGGACCGTGTCCATGTCCCAGCTTCCAATTAGCCATCCATACAGGGCCATGTCTTTTGCTCGGTCGGCTGGCGGACCTTCGGATACGAGAGCGGCCAGAAACGGAGAAATGGTCATCGTCACACTGCCTTTGTTTCCGAACAGATGAGTTCAACTGCCCGGCGCGGCCCGGCGGGCCCGTTGTCGACCGTCTGAGCAAGCGCCGCCGTGAAATTTTGCGACGGAAGCCCGTGTCGGCGCCGGAACATTGTCGCCACAGCTTGCAGCGTTGCGGTTTCCAGGGCTTGGGGAAAATTGCGATAATGCCGCTATCAATGAGATCGCCTGCAGACACGATGGCGAGGCTACTGAGCAGTTTATGGCAGCGGATCGGACATCCGCGAAGGCGCCGCGGAACTGGCAACCCTCTAAAAAAACGGCGGCGCCAGGTATGTGGCGCCGCCGTTATTCGTTTCTATCTGAAGGCTTTACGCTGCCGGCTGCGCCTCGATGGTGCGCAGCGCCTGCATCTGGCGCTTGGCTGCGGCCTTGACCGCGTCCTGCACCTTCTCGAAGGCGCGCACCTCGATCTGGCGCACGCGCTCGCGGCTGATATCGAACTCGGCCGACAGCTCTTCAAGCGTCAACGGCTCATCGGCGAGGCGGCGCGCCTCGAAGATGCGGCGTTCGCGGTCGTTGAGCACGGCAAGAGCGCCCGACAGCATGCCGCGCCGGTTTTCCAGCTCGTCCTGCTCGATCAGCATCTCTTCCTGGCTTTCGTGGTCGTCGACCAGCCAGTCCTGCCATTCGCCGGATTCGCCTTCGCTGGCCCGGATGGGCGCATTGAGCGAGGCGTCGCCCGACAGACGGCGGTTCATCGACACAACTTCCGCTTCCGAGACGTTCAGCCGGGTGGCGATCTCGGTGATCTGATCGGGCTTCAAATCGCCTTCGTCGAGCGCCTGGATCTTGCCCTTCACCTTGCGCAGGTTGAAGAACAGGCGCTTCTGGTTGGCGGTGGTGCCCATCTTGACCAGGCTCCACGAGCGCAGGATGTACTCCTGGATCGAGGCCTTGATCCACCACATCGCATAGGTGGCAAGACGGAAGCCGCGCTCCGGTTCGAATTTCTTGACGGCCTGCATCAGGCCGACATTGCCTTCCGAGATCACCTCGCCGATCGGCAGGCCATAGCCGCGATAGCCCATGGCGATCTTGGCGACGAGCCGAAGGTGGCTGGTGACGAGCTTATGCGCAGCCGTGGTGTCCTCATGCTCGGCGTAGCGCTTGGCGAGCATGTACTCTTCCTGCGGCTGAAGCATCGGAAAGCGGCGGATTTCTTCCAGGTAGCGGCTGAGACCGCCTTCGCCGGAAACGATACTGGGTAATGACTGGGCCATGATAGCGCCCCCTCTCTATTGGAGTGATGCCCCCGAAACGCGGCGGGCATGTGGCGCGAATGCCAAAGGCACATTCGCGCCAACCGACATATATAGGAACAAAACCAGAAAGACAGGCATTTGTTCAACACGAAACAGTGTGTCACGTTGAAGTGAACAACGCCGGTCAGGTTTTCAGGTGGTTGGTTCAGAGCTTGCGGAAGCCGTCGACGAGTTCCTCCATGTCCCACGGTATCGGTGCTTCGAACCTCATCGTTAAATGGGTATCCGGATGCCGAAATGCAAGGAGGCGGGCGTGCAAAGCTTGTCGCGGAAACGCCTTTACCTTGCTTCTTAGCGGCTCGGGCAACCGATTGGCCTTGGTGCGGAAAGCCTGGCCGTATTCGGGGTCGCCAATCACCGGATGGCCGATATGGGCCATGTGGACGCGTATCTGGTGGGTGCGACCGGTTTCCAGCCGGCATTCGACCAGGCTCGCCGTGGCGAATTCCTGCTGCTGCTCGCCAAAGCGCTCGACGACGGTGAAATGCGTTATGGCATGGCGGGCATCGTCGCGGCCTTGCGGTACTACGGCGCGGCGTACCCGGTCGGCGGCGCGGCCGAGCGGCGCGTCGACCGTCCCGGTCGGCCTTGCCGGTATGCCCCAGACCAACGCCAGATACGCCCGCTCAAGATCGCCGGTCAGGCCGTGGTCGGCAAAGGCCTCCGACAACGCCTTGTGGGCGCGATCGGTCTTGGCGACGACCATGACGCCGCTGGTCTCCTTATCGAGGCGATGGACGATGCCCGGCCGCCTCACCCCGCCGATGCCCGACAGGCTGTCGCCGCAATGATGGATCAGCGCGTTGACCAGCGTGCCGGTCCAGTTGCCGGCGCCGGGATGCACGACCAGCCCGGCCGGCTTGTTGATGACGATCAGCTCGCTGTCCTCGTAGAGGACGTCCAGCGCAATATCTTCGCCTTGCGGCTCCGCTGGTTCCGGCTCCGGCATATCAACCGACACGCTGTCACCTTGTGCCATCTTGCGCTTCGTCTCGTCGACCTGCCTGCCGCCGATCCTGACCGCGCCCTGCTTTATCAGCATCTGTACGCGGCTGCGCGACATGTCGGGACCGAGCCTGGCCGCCAGCCATTGGTCGAGCCGCTGGCCGGCCGCATCGGCGCCCGCCTCCAGCACGATCTGTCCGGCCCCTATTAATTGTCTGGCCTCTTCGTTATGAGCGCTCATCGAGAACAGTTCCGGAATCTGCTGCCATGGCCCGGCCGCTTGCCGACGAAGACGAGGAAAAGCCGCTCGACCCCGAGGTCGAAAAGGTGCGGAGGAAGCTCGTGCGCTTCGTCGCCATCAATCTCGGCCTGCTGTTCCTCGCCCTTATGGTGGTGATCGCGGCGCTTGTCTACAAAGCGCGCAACGCGCCGCCTGCCGCCCCGCCGTTGACCAGCGACATCCAGGTGCCGATTGGCGAGACGGTCAACGGCGACATCGTGCTGCCGGTCGGCGCCAGGGTGATCAGCCAATCGCTCTCCGGCAATCACCTGTCGATCGACGCCGAGCTGCCCGACGGCAGCCGCGCTATTTTCTTGTATGACATCACTGAGCGCCGCATCGTCGGCCGTTTTTCGATCAGGAACAAATGACCGGTTTTGCCGAACGCCGCAGCATTGCCACGGTCGCGCTTCTCGTCGCAAACTATGACGAAGCGATCTCGTGGTATGTCGACCGGCTGGGTTTTGTCCTCACCGAAGATGTAGATCTCGGCGGCGGCAAACGCTGGGTCACCATCATGCCGGGCAAAGGGCAGGGCGCGCGGCTGCTTCTCGCCGAGGCATCCGGCGATGCGCAAAGGGAGGCGATCGGCAACCAGACCGGCGGACGCGTCTTTTTGTTCCTCGAAACCGACGATTTTGCCCGTGACCATGCGCTGATGCTCGAAAAGGGCGTCGAATTCCGTGAGGCGCCCCGCCACGAGGTCTATGGCACTGTGGCGGTTTTCGCCGATCTCTATGGCAATCTCTGGGACCTGATCGAGCCAAAACGCTAGGCTTGCAGCGGATATTCCACCGGTGCGACAGGCAGACCTAAGCCTAGTTGCTTTTTGCCGGCCGTCAGCCTATATCGCCGGTTCTTGAACGCGCCCATCGTCTAGCGGTCAGGACACCGCCCTCTCACGGCGGGAACAGGGGTTCGATTCCCCTTGGGCGTACCAATAAAATCAACAGCTTAGCTGCTGTCCCCGGAAAACCATCAAATAACGGTCAAATAAGCCCTCTGCACGACCTATCTTGCTGCGTGTCGTCCAGAGCCATCAAAGCCCGCATGATGTTGTCGATTATCGCGATCGACCCGTCCTCCAAGTGGCGGAGCATCGGCACGCCGGGATGGCAGACGCGTCGGAGGCCCACGAGCATAGTCAAAGCTTCTCATAGCCATATCCTCCGTGAAGCAACATGGTTTACAAGTAGCGTCGCAGCGTCACTGCGACGCCATTTTGTCGAGCCTAAAGCCTCGGCGGCAGACGATTTGGGAGGGCGCGTGGACTAGGCCAACTCGCTTCTGCTATGCCACCCTCGCGTTATGCACGCTCTAGTCGTCGGGGCGCTTGAGAACTCTGAAATCGCCCGAACGTGCGCTTGGCTCTGCATCATAATCCTTTGCCATGAGCCCGCGTTGAAGCAACGCCCGTACTGCCTCAGCACGGTTCGCCAGTCTGTTCTCAAACCGCCAAGCATCGAGGACAGCGAGTTCCTCCGAATTGAGCATGAACTGCAGACGATATGTTCGCTTGAGGGCATCCACTTTTCAGCTCTCTTATTGCGTCGGCAAACAGTTTCTGGGTCAGTTCGCTCACCGAGATGACGTCTGTGCCGACGTATCCGGCAGGTGCTCTGCCATCCATTTGTCGAGGAAGTTTATCCCGCGTGTGCTCATCGATCTCCCCTCTTCAATTGTCTGGCCTCTCGCAGCAATGATGCGCGATCGGTGCCAAAAATATTGATCAGTTCACGAGCCTGCACTTCGGTAATATCGGTCTCTCGCGCGAGGAAACGGACGAGGAAGTCCTCTTGCTCCTCCCTATCCCCACGGTCGCGTCGTTTCTCATCGACAATGTAGGATGATTTGGGCTGCTCGATCGAGCGAGGCGATGGAGCGTCCTCCTGCACGGAACCAGCTTTCGTGTTCAGGCCAGCATCCTTGGCAGCCGTCAGAAAGGCACGCCGGGCAGTCTCGACGTCCTAGGCTGTAGTCAGGGGACCCGTGCAAGCCTGGAGTGCAGCGATGTACCTTGGCCCGTGCGGTTCCGGCCAGCGTTCCATCATGAAGGTAGCGGCCTCAGACACGCTGCTCAAAGTGCGAAATTCGCCGACTGTTTCCGTCTCAACGGTAATTGGAACTGCAAAAAAAGGATCGTGCATGGTTGTCCCCGCGCAATGCCAGGACCGAACGGGAGAGCACCGATTTCGTTCCGGTCGACGCGCGAAAAGCATATCGAGATGTGCGTCTCGACAGTTGGCTCAGCGATCGGCTAAATGCCATTGGTTCCCACGGAAGTTGAGGTCCAGATGGACGACAAGCGATTGGATCACAAACTGGATTGCAAGGCGTGCGGGACGGTTCGTATGGACATCCCCGAAAACGCAACTGAAGCTACGCCGGTCCATTGCAGTAGTTGCGGCGCTTACCTTGGGAAATGGGGCGATCTGCAGGACGATTTCTACGCCCAAGCGCGCGGCACTCAAGCCTTCGATCTGAACAACGGCAACATCACCAGGAAGTAGCGCCCGCGCGGCCGAGGTCGTCGCACAAAGCGCGTCGGGTTAAGCGAGCTCGTAGCAAAATTCGCAAATCAAGTCCGCAACCTTGACGGCTTCAAAATCGGTCATGTGCGCGGCTGTCTCGACAGCGACAATTTCCATGTCGTCCTGGTCAACGGCCAAGAGGTCAAGGATTTTTGCAAACTTGAACTTCAGCTCACGGTCGCCATCAAACTCATCGATGGTAACGTGTAGAATGCTTTCATTCGCTTCGATCAATCGCGTTTGAATGCTTTCTGGTGAAGCCGCCAGCGCCCTTATTGCTGCGAAGAAATGTCCTCGCGCATTGGAATATTTTTCGTTCATATCGTACCGCCGGCTAAAGGTGATTCAGGATTGAGGCTGAGGCGAGTCATTTTGGTTTTTTGAGGTAGTGCGCTTCCCTCAGGATCGAAGCTCGATCAAACCCGACCAGCGACACGATCTCGCGTATTTGCTCGTCGGAAGCCCCGGTTTCCTGTGCGAGCGCTCGAATAGTTTCCGCCGGAAGACCGGGCCGTCTCTGGTCTTCGTTCATCGTCCTAGTGCCTCAGGTTGGGGCAAGAGTCCGATGGTCACTCACAAGCGTCAGGGCCCCGAGTTGTAAGCTGACGACCCCACATCCATACGCTTTTGTGCGGTCTTTAGCCACTCAATTACGGAATTATTTGCGAAATCCGTCTTCCTCCCGAAAATCCTGCAAAGAGGCATGCCGCAGATCCTCCTCGCCACGCAAGTGCTTCACGCGGCCAATCAGCCCAGGCTTGACCCATTGCGTGGCCGGCCGCTTCATACCCTTCGGCGCCGGTCCGGCATGCTCCTGGACGCGCTTCCATAGCCGCTCGCGGATCTCCCGGCTTGAATTGATAAAGGCAGACCCGACATATCTTCGCGTGCCGATCTCCCCCATGAGGGCGAACGCCGGCTTTCCGGCCTCGCGCTCGACGCCGAGCAGCTCGAATTCGTCAACGGCGTAGCACTTCGCCTTCACCCAGTTGATCGACCGCCCACTGCGATACTTGCTCTTGCGGCGCTTCGAAACCATCCCCTCCATCCCGGCCTGATCGAGCAGGTGAAAGATTGCTTTGGTTTCGCCCGGAAGAGACTCGCTGAACTGGATGCGACTTCCCGCGGGGATCAAGCCGACAAGTAGTTCGCGCCGATGTTCCAGAGGCAGGTCGCAAAGGTCATGGCTATTGAGATGCAGGAGATCGAAGGCGACGAAATAGAGGTCATGCTGGCGCCGGGTAATCGCCTTCCGCAAAGCCGCGAAGTCGGCAAGGCCAGCTTCATTCGGGACAATGATTTCCCCGTCGACGATGGCGCTGTCGACGTTGAGCACTTTGGCCGTTTCGACCAAATCGGGATATTTCGCCGTCCAGTCCATCCCATTGCGCGTGAAGATGCGCGTGCCGGCTTCGTCTATGACGATCTGCGATCTGTAGCCGTCGAACTTGACCTCGTGAATCCAGTCGTCGCCCTCGGGAGGCTTCTCTACCAACGTCGGCATCAGCGGCGGGATGAACTTCAAACGCATGAACGGCACTCGCGGAACGCGATTCAATCCGCTGAGTTACATTAGGTTCAACTAATGCAGGAGGCCTTTGCGGTGTCGCCAGATCTCATCAAGGAAAATTTCGATCGAACAGGCCTCAATCTGATCCGCATGGCTATCGAACAGACATGCCCGGCCGGCGTATTGCCCAGCGAGGAAGCGGTGTTGATGCTCTACGGTCCCGAGCCGATCCATGAAGCAGAAGCCCTTGCCAAGGCCATCATTGAAACTGTCGAACGGCTGTCTCGATAATTCTGGCCGTTCCTCGCGAAATTCCGGAAGCGAGATTTTTTCATATAAGCCCCCACAGCGAACACTCAAAAGGTTCAAAAGGGTCGGCAGCCGTCGCTGTTCTCCCGCTGTTTTCAGTGGCGAGACCTTAATCGGAAGGGAGAAAGGCCTATGGGTCTGGTTTTTACTGGCGAAGAGGGAACCACTGAGCGGTTCGAGTTGGTGCTTGAAGCCTTTGACGGAACAGAGCGCGTCCTCGTCGTGACATCGACCGAAGCGATCGAAGACTTCGGCTTGGATGCCGTGCGTGAAATGGCATCTGAGAAGTACGATGCAGGGCAGTTGGACGAAGCCGGCCGCGTCAGAGTTCTGACTAGCGACCTGCAAGGTAAATAGCCCGCTACCGTGAGGCAGCGGGCTTTCATGTGGCAGAGTTTTCCGTTGATCAGCGATCAGGTGCAATCGCCTCGTAATAGGCCTTCCTCACCTTCTGCGTCATATCTCCTGCGACGTTAACAGCGAAGGAAATCAACTCCCGGTCCCGTTCAGTGAGCACCTGATCGGTGGAGGTGAGGCCGGTTTGATTCAACATGTTCACGAGAACGTCCAACATATTGTCGGCGTCGCAGATCAGCGGCTCCAACTCGCGGAAGGTCATCTTTTCCTTGCCGTCGCTCATGATGATGCTCCCGAAGCCAACTGGAGAACCGATGCCGCCAACTGTGCAGCCCAAATCTCGCCATCCAAGGGGTATTTGCGCGCAATCGCCTTGTTGAAGGTGGTGACCGCCTGCGCCTTGATCAGCATCCCCTCCATAGTCGTTCCCGGCTGCTCCATGATAGCGGTCACCAGATCTGAAAGTGACTTCTTCGCAGCAGCCGCCCTCGCCTTCGCCAGGTCCATGCCTGAAATGTCCCGAAGGCGGGCGGTTTGAGCCTGATAGGCCTTGCCAATCTTGAGCTCTCTCTTGGCTCTAGCGAGCCAGTGCACACGCCTAGCTCGCATGGCCTCACTCGCGTTGTGTCGCAGCGGGCGGTCGGTGGCCACTATGGCCGCGAGGTTTCTGACATCACGGACACAACGGACGCGCTCTTCTCCTGGACGTTTAAGGAGCCGCCCGGCGATATCGCGCTCGCCGTCTGTGTAGTTCCCTCGCGGCCAGGTGATTTCGTCGGGCGCAAGCGGCCAGCGGTGTTTCGATTCCGCAGCGATCCACTCGATTTCTTCGAGCGCGGCAAGGTATTCGGCGGAGGCGTCCGGCAGTTGGTTGCCGAGGCGGACCAGTTCCGGGTTTTCGACAGGTGCGCAGCCGGCGGCCGACGCCACTGTGACAGCGGCGGCAGCGGTTGAGGCAGCCGCTAGCCCGAGCAGCATGCGGCGGCGGTTGATGGCAGCGGGCATGCCTTCGGCGGCTGCCCCAACAGTGATGTTCGGCATGGCATTTTCTCCTAATGGTGATATTTACACCATTTACGGTAATGCCATAACCTATTTGCTGTCAACACATTTTGGTGATAAAAACACCATATGAAGCCAGTTCAATGTCGCATGGGGCGTGCAGCCCTCAATTGGAGTACTCTCGATCTTGCCAGAGCGGCAGGGGTCGGAGGGAATACTGTCAACCGCTTTGAAGCTGGACAGGACGCCCGCGTCAGCAGCGTCGACAAGATGCGGGCCGCACTGGAGGCAGCGGGCGTCGAGTTCATCCCCGAGAATGGTGGCGGCGCTGGGGTGAGGCTTAAGAAATGATCGACGCGCTGAAAATGATCGGAGCTGTGCTTTGCGCTACCGGCCTGACGACACCCGCCATGTCATCAACAATTATCTGTCCGTGGTCAGATGGGTTGATCGCGCTTGTGTTCTCCGTTGACAGGTCGGCTGTGACCATTCGCCATAGCCATTATCACAACGTGAAAACCCTCCCTGTCGTCGAGTCGGAGGGGACTCTGAGCTTCATCGAGGACGGGGGCGCGTACCTTTACCGCTACGAGTATTTCGAGAGTAGCGGGTACCGAACCCTTTCGAACTGGCGCACGGAAAAGGCTTCCGGAAAAGTGTGGCAAGAACTGAGGCGGAACTGCAGCACCGTCGAAGAACTCCAATAGCCTCCCTCAGTCACCGCCCGTCCTTGGCCTTGCCGTACAAAAATGTCAGAAAGACCTAGGCGCCACATATAAGCAGATCGTGCTGTCAAGCCCAGGTTGCAATTCACGATGCCGGTTTGCCAATGCTCTTTGGGCATGCAATGGGGCTGGACGGGGCGCGCGCCTAACGAGGGTTGGCATCACACGCTACTCAAAATCACGGCGACGGTCCTGCCACTCCAAATCGGTCAGCAGCTCCGCTTCGACCGTGATGTCTTCGGCGAACTTGTCCGCGTGCGCAGCTAGAAGTCGTCGCGCAGCAGCCACCGCAGCAGCCTTTCCTTCGCACCGCTCATGATAATTGGAGATGCTTGTGCCGACGCCATCATCCCATCTGGTCACGTCCACTAAGGCGTACCAGACGCCCTTTCCGACACGTCGGCGCCGCAGGATTTCCAAGCGGCGTTCGGCCATTTCTGCGATGGCGCGGAACAGGGACCCTTCCTCAGGATCCGCTTCCGAGCGTTGCCTGGCCTCGACTGCGAATCCCTTTAAGCTCGGTTCCTTCAGGCGCTCAATGGCGTGTCCGATTTTCCAGAAGCCTTCCGAGGCTTCATCTAGCGCTCGGCTCGCATCGTAGGTCAGTGGCGCCTTTCGTTTCGCGACACCTTCTGCGGCTTTCAAACGATCCGCCTTGCGTTTTGGCCAGATGTCGGAAATTACGCGATCGATTTCAGCCTTTCCCGGCTCCCAGCGAAATTCCTTCTCCAACTTCTGCTTTTTTGTGCGGGGCCGCAGTTCAACAACCGTACCGTCGTGCGGGGGAGTCGGCAACAGATCCATCGCGAGAGCTAACGCTTCATGCAAACCCTGCCGGATGCCACCATCTTGATCAAACACCCAAACTGAAGCTTCGGTTCTCAGAATGCGAACTGGCTTTTTAGCCTCGTTCAGTTCCAGAGTTGCGGAAAGAACCCGCTGCTTGGTGCCAGCAAATTGAGGCAGAGAGTCCTTGCCGAATATCAGACCTTGGACTAGCCGGAGCGACATGCGCAGAGGCTCCCCTTCATTGGGAAAAAGGTAGTGTCGGGACATCAACGGCTCTCCATTCGAAGCGTCTCATCGAAACGTTAGAGCACGTGTTAGAGGAAATGAAGCCGCGCGATCGGTCCCGGTTGTCAACAATCTCACAGCGATGGTGCAGCCATGGAGCGTCTTGGCGGAGTGTTTAGTTTGATTTGACTCGCGCAATGCACCGGCAGTTAATCTCCCGTCAGGGCAAAGAGGGGCCACGAACTGGGAGCAAACGATGACTGTGCAAAAGGAAGACTATCGAACGAACAGAGCCGACTTTGCCATTGCTGCTACGCATAGCCGAGCGACCGCTGGAGACGATCCTGACGAGCTAGTGGCAAGAAGAAAGTCCCTATGGCTCAGAGATCGGCGATCTGCAAAATTGGCAGCAAACCCGTCGGAAAGCTCTCCTCAACCGAAGACCAAACCGCGCGGTTAGCGGAGTCCGGTCAGTCCTAGGCATTTCCTCCTGCTATCGTCAATTGCGCCCTTGCGAGGGCGAAGCTTTTGAAGTTCAGTGTGGCAGGGGGAAATCACATTGCGCAAACATTACACCTTCGCGGCGGTGGGGGCCGCGATTATCCTTTTGAGCGGCTGCTCCGGTTCAGGGCTTGGGATGCCCGGCTCGCCGGCTTGGTTTGCCACCACACCGCAGGCGGAACAGGCCACCTATTTCCGGAACCGATGCGTCTCCTACGGCTTCGAGCCAGGAACGCCAGCCATGGCCCAATGCATCCAAAACGAGTCCATCTCGTCGCGCGGTAGGGCATCTGCCAGAGCGAATGCGGCTTTTACCAACATGCAAAACAGTCAGCCAAAAACAACGACTTGCAACCGCTTCGGCAACACCGTGAACTGCACCACGTATTGACGCCCTGGCAGTTCTTGGCGGCTGGAAATAGAAACTGCCCAAACCGCTCGCACACGCGCACTGGTTTGCCCGCTAAGACCCGGCTGCGCCGCTGTTTCCTCGCTGTATCATCAGCGGCGGGCGGTTCTTTGTATGTAAAAAACAGACAGTGAACATTTTCCGGCAATCCTAGTTAGGACAGATGCCGCGCTATTTCTTCGACTTGTCCAGCAATGGAGAGACCTTCCCAGACCCTGAAGGTTCAGAGCTTCCGAACCTGGAATCTGCGGAGGACGAGGCAGCAAAAACGCTGCTTGAAATCGCAAGAGAAAAGCTGCCCGATGGCACCTACCGCGAGGCTAGCATTCAAGTCCGCGATGAAGCAGGCAACCAGCTAGTGCAGATCGTGGTCAAATTCGAACTGAGCCGCAAAGTGGGCATCAGCAGCGCCTAGGTAGGGCGGGAGGAGCTGCTTTCTGACGAGATGGCCCCGTGGTCTTCGGCTATCCGGTCCAACAGCTTACGCGAAGCTGCGATTACACGGCGGGTTTCGTCGATGGTCTGCCGAAGGTCTTCGATGTCTGCGCGCGCGCGGCGCTCATTCAATCGAGCAGTTACTATTTCAAACTTGTCCCAGGCGGAAACCATTTTGAAGACCTTAGCGCTCCCGCAGCTCAAACTTGAGCATTGCCTCTGCGAACCTCTGGCCGCTTTCGTCGCGTACCTTCATCACAAACTCTCGATAGAGACCATCCGGCAGCTTATCTTTGGTGATTTCGACCAAGGCTCTTACCGCCTCTTGTTTTGCAGCTTCGAGGTCGGGCAGATCGGTGCCTTCCAGGTCTGGGAAGACTTGGCCGGTGTCGGTGAAATCGAAGAAAAAGCGAGGCATTCCTACAAACACACCATGGCGGGAATGGTTCAAGCTTGCCTCGCAATTGGTTGGTCAGGCGGCCGTTGTCGCTCTAAATCACGCCGACCGATAACGACCGTGGACTGACCTCCAATGATGTCCGCGACATTTGGTTAAAAACGTACGCGGCCAGACACATCGCCCTGATCGGGCTTAGAGTTACTTCCGAAAGGAGTGCTCTCATGCTGCCATTGCCCCACGCCGTCGATCCAAAGGTAGTTGCTGAGATCAATACTCTGCTAGCCCAGCACGCCGGGGCGGTACCGGTCCCCGTTCACAAACTCGCGGCGGTTGTCCGGCTGCGCCTCAAAAGCCATCTTTCCATCGCGACTATCGAGGAGCTGATCGTGGGCGAAGCCGAGTGTCGCCATCTGCCCATGCTGTTCGAACTGCCGGGAACGGAAGCGGCTGTAGTTTCATCCGCTCTGGGTCGTGCGACTTGAAGGTTAGGGGCACGGGCATCGCTGTGTGATTGGCGAACTAGGTCCATTCATACCACAGCGGCCGCTGTTCGCCGCGCCTCGGCTACCAACGCGGCAATCTCTTTGCGCTGCTCAATCGCCTCACAAGTGAATCGCCCGTGACGGTAAAGGCCATGAGCGGCACCTCTGGGTGCTCCACCGCCAGCGCCATGAAAGCGACATACGCGATGGCCACGTACAGCCGGAGCTTTGCAGCCAACCCCGCTGCGCTTGCTGCGAGCCTGACAACGCGGTGCGCGGTTCATGGGGTTATCGATCATTTTCCTTCAGCTACCCCGCCCCCGTGAGCGACGTTGCCGACGATAGCCTGGCCGCCTTTTTCTACGTTCACACGCTCGACAATCACGCGCTGCTCTCCCTTGCTGCGGTAGCGCTTCAAAGCCTCAACCTGGGCCACATAGGTACGGGAGAGGCGGTTCAATGCTCGCTCGTGCGCTTCCCTCAACTCCCACGTCTTGGCTTCTCCCATGCACATAGCACTATTCATCGTGGCAATGTGGATGGCGGCCATCTGGACACCGAGAGTCGCTTCGATCTGGTCCTTCGGCCGGAGCCCGCACACCATGGACAGGGCATAGTTCATGTCGCCCTCACGTACCACGTTGCCGACCTGAGCAACCTTGGCCAATGAATCGAGAGTGCCGGCAAGGAAAGTGCCGTTATCGGCCCCTACGGCTTCGGCCAATAGCTCATAGCCTAGTGCCGGGTCAGGGTGGTCCACCGCGAGCGATGCGATGCGCTTACCGCCATCTTCGCTCATCGAGATTTTTATTTGCGGGACCGGACGCTTGCTCTCACGGCGCCTGTTGTAGGCAGCCTTTGATGCAAGTTCCCGAGCTGTCGGCTCGTATGACTTCACTACAGCGGTTTCCGCCTTGGCCCTCTTGGGCATTGGGACAACGGTCATCAGTGCCTCACCATACCTGCCTGCTGAATGCCGATCGCCATCAGATCCCCAAGCGCATCCGCAGCCTTGCTGAGCAAGTCCTGGCCCATGGCGTGAAAGAAGCCCGCGTTGCTGATGTCGCCCCGTTCTCGATATGCTTCCGCCAAAGCGTGACAGCCTTGGCCGTAGGCGATGAAATTGAACAGGTCGGTTTCGGTTGCTGCGGTGCACGTGAAGACATCGGAAAGGCTCTGCGCAAGCTCAGGATCCATATCAACAGAGGCGGCCTCCATGCGCTTCTCGACATAGACCATGTAGTCAGAAAGGGTTGGAATGGTCATCTCGCTACAGCCTTCCTCGACCCGGCTCTCTGGACAGTCTGGCTAGGCACGCTTATGTTTTGCGAATGGATAGAAACATCCGCGGCTTCCTCTACGCCGCCGCTTTCATAGTCGCGGCTGTTGCGATGTTCGGCGTTCATTGGCTGATGACCGGCATCAGCAAGGATTTCGGCATGGGCATCACTGTCGGTCTCTTTCTCGGTATCGGCATTGTTGCCTTGGCCTCCAAGCAGGTCAGAGAATCCGATTAACGCACCGGTAGGGCTTGCCGCTGCATCGCAGCTTCCACTGACATTGCTTGTATGAGTTCTCGCGCTCTTTGTGCCGAGATATCGCCACGTCGTTGCGCAGCCTGCACGATCCAGACCCTGCGAGTTACCGACGCCGGATCGTTCGAGGTCAGGATTTTCGCAAGCTCTGTGTTTGATGCGCGTTGGGAGGCCGACCGGGAACCACCGATGATTTTGTCCACTGTATCAGCAGCAGTATCACCGAACCTCAGGTTTAGCGCCGAACGCACAATGCCGGGGCCACCTTTCTGCGGAGCGATGTCTTGCATGGCGGCTGCCCGAGCTGCGGTTTCCGAATTGCGCGTAACGATGCCGCTCGTATCTGCGAACTGTCGCTCGCTATCGAGAATGGCAAGGATGCGGGCGGCTCGTCCCTGGCCGAACAGCGATGCCAAGCGGTCGCGGTTCCAATCACCCTCACCCTTCACAAGCCGCTGAAGCGCAACCCGGTCGTTAGCGTTGGTCCCCACGATGCGATCGATTTCCGCCCGCGCGCCTTGGCGAAGGCGAAGCGGGACGGCTGACGGCCCGAGCGTATCGCCTTGTGGCAATGCGCCGTTGTTAATCTCTGCCTGCAGCTCTGCCGGCCTTGGCGCAGTGCGACCGCTATCAAGTGCCTGCTGGCCACGCAAAAGGGCGTCGTTCTGCCGGGCGAGTTCCGCGAAACGCGCATCCACTTGGCGAATACCGGGAACCGCTCTTTCGAGTTCTTTATTTATCTGCTGTCGCGTGACGGTCAGAGCGCGAATCGCATTGCCGTCAGTCGTGCTCTCCATCAGGCCATCAATGGCTCGCCTAACCTCGAACAAGGTGCGAGGGTTAGGATCGAGGGTATTTGTTCCCGTCGTGTTGAGCATGCCGCGCACACGTTGCACCACTCGTTGTGCGTCGCCGCGCAATCCGGTTGCCATAGTGTCGAGATTGTCCGCGATTGGCCCAACGTTTACCGCTCGTGCGTTTTGGAATGCTTGGTCATAGGCCGGTCCGAGAGCTTGCTGATTGGTCTTTATCTCTCCTGCGATCTGCGAAGGTATCCGAGCCGGTCCTAGCTCACGATCCAACCCTTGAATGATGCGCGAGTTTGCAGCGGCGTCGCGCGCTGCGATGGCAGATCGAATGATGCTCTGTCCCTCACCTGGAGTCGCGGCCAATGCTCCAGCCTGGCGCTGGAGGTTCGGGCCAAGATCCATCGGCATGGCCCTATCGCCAAGGGCCTGAAGGCGCGGAGACATGTCGAGAGCGGAATCTGCCGTAGCCGCCCGGCCGAACATGCGCTCCGCAGCAGATATGGCTGGCCCGCCATAGCGCTGCGCAAGCGCACCAACGCCTTTCCCGACAAGTTGGCCGATGCCAGGCATTACAGCCCCTAAGCCACCGCCCCACGCCAGACCCTCAGGAACAGCCGCCAGCCCGTTTCGGACCCCGGCATCTGCTCCGCCGATTGCAGCGCCAGTCGCGCCTCCAGCAAGCATCCTGGCCAGCAGGGAGGCAGTCCCCGCACCAAAAGCCTCCGGAGCGGCGAGAACGGCCGGCACAGTCCCGAGTACGCCGCCGGCAATACCGCCAGCCTGAGCTGTACGCGGGTTTTTCGCCCGCACATGTTCATCCGCGCTAAGCATACCGTTGCGAATGTCATTGTAGGATTGATCGGCAAAAGGCCGCGCCAGCCCAGCGGCAATAGCTGCCGCGAGGTTTGTCATTCCCGGTCCTAGAATAGGCATCCCGTTGATTGCGCCCCCCGCGAAAGCGCCGAGCTTATCGCCGGGGCGGTTGATCTCGCCAGACTGCGGGTCATAGCCCGTCACGCCCGGGTCAAAGGCCGGCACACCGGGTGGCTGATTTGTCGTCGGGTCGACCGCCGTAGCCGGGGCCATCTCAAAGCCGGGCGGGGGCGGCGGAAATGCGCTGCCACTGCCAGCTGATTGTGACGGCAGGATTTCGAAGCCAGGGGGCGGGGGCGGCAGCTGATTATTCATTGAACTGGCACCCAGTGCGTTCCATCCCATTCGACTGATTGGCCGGTCTGACGGTTCACTGCGCGCGGCCTGGCTTGGGTTCGGTCTGGGTTGTTACCCGCTGACGGGTTCGGATTGTTGACCCGCGAGGGGCCAGCGCCGGGATCGGTCGTTCGCGTAGCCTGAAAGATTTGATCGCCCGCATCCTTGCCATGAACGACACGAAGCAAGGTGCGCTCGTAATCGTCTAACTGGTTTTGGAAATAAGGCGACTTCGGATCGAGCGCCCCCGACTTAGCGGCGAGCATCTTGCCTTCGCCCTCGGTGACATTGCCGAGTGCACCGCCGGTTTTCGATTGCGCGCGCATGGCTTGGAGATTCTCGATTGTCGCGTTCGATTTCAGAACATCAACTTGGCGATAGACCTCCGCCGCCGGGGTATTCGGGATATAGGAGGCGCCAGCCCCAACCAAGCCGGTTGCGCCCGGCTCCTTTGAAAGCGTCCTGATCTTGCCGGCGGCGCCCGTGATGACATCGGTTGCCGTGGCAGCGTTTTCACCTTTGGTCGCATTGGCCAATGATTCATCAGCAGGACCACCCGGAATAGGCTGCATGGTCCAAGCGCCGGTTGCCTGGTCTTGTTTTGCCGCATAACCGGAGGGAATGGGGCCGATGTTCGGGGCGCCCGGCAGATTAACGTTAACGCCGCCTTTGTTGTCTTTCGTCCATTGCTCGAATGAGCCCCTATACCCGTTCTGTTTTGCGAACTGGAAATTCTGGATGTCGCTGGTCGGTGTGTTTTCGTCGCCGCCGAGCTTCCCAGTCAGGATGTAATTCCGGCCCTCTGGCGTGGTGGGGTCGAGATTGTATTGCGCGGCCACCGCAGCCCGCTGGTCGTATTCATTCGGCTCCTGGCTTTTCGACCTCTGAACGATGTAGGAGCGCAATGCGCTCTTGTCCGACGCAAGAACTGTGGCCGTGCCAGGATCGAGGCCCTGGCTTCGCAGCCACTTTGCCGTGACATTCTGGGCGGCCCGATTGGGCGCGATGATGTTCTGCAGGAAATCACCAAGGCCACCAAAACCGCCAGGTGCGGGCGAGGTGGCGGCCTGTGGAGAGCTTTCCGCGGCCGGCGCGCCCTGCCTCAGCTGCGGAGGCGTTGCTGGCCGCCTCTGGCCCTGCGGAGGCATCGCCTGCTGCTGAGGCGCTTGCTGTGGCATCTGAGGGGCAAAACTCTGCTGTGCCTGCATCAGGGCGGCGGGATCGGCGTGGTCCCCGACTCGCGACGGGAAGCCGACAGATGCACCGCCCTGTCCACCGAACAGGTTAGCAAGCAGCCCTTGGAGGTCCATTTCAGCGTCCTTTCGCAGACTGCATGGCCGCAAGCGCTGCCGATGGATTGAGCACGGCAAATCCGAAGCCGCTTTCGAGCGGTTCCACCCCGGCAAGTTTCCCGGCGCGAGCGTCAGCGACTATGGAGCCGATCGGGCGGCATTCGTCGCGGTGGAGCCGCCAGAATTGCATGAGGGTTGGCAGAGTCGCGGTGGTCATGCCCATGCCCTCACGACAAGTCTCCAGTTGGCATTCGTAAAGGCGCCGTTGCCACCGCCGGTTGTCTTGTTCAGGATTGACATGGTGGTGCTGCCGAAGCGAACGTTTATACTTGTCGCATCAGCTACCATAGAAACACCCTTGTTAGATGAGTTCTCGCTACTGAGCGGAATTTCATCACCGATACTGTATCCAAGTTCAGCTGTAGCGCATTGCAGGAGCGCTATATACAGCTTTGGCTGCACACCAAGGCCATGAGCAAGGGTCAATGCCCCAGCATTCGTGATGGTCTGCTGTGCGCTTTCGAAGGACGCTGTAAAGGGCAACGTCGTCCAAGCCGGGGCCGTCGCGCCCGCATTCATCAGAAGAGCCTGGCTCGCAGTTCCCCTAGCAAGACGGGCCTTGACCTTTGCGCCTGTGAAATACTCGATATCGCCGGCCGCCGTGCTTGCCGGGATCGGCAGGAACAGTTTCGGCGCCGCGCCGTCGCCGATCGTCAGAACGTTGTCGTCGGTGTCCCACTGGATATCGCCTTCAGCCGTAGGAGTTGGCGTTGCGCTCTGCTTCAGGGTCAGTGTCGGCGTTGTGAGGGTGGCCGTGGTCAGCGTCATGCCGCTGCCGGAGCCCCCTGTGATGGTCGGCGTACTGATTGCCGGGCTGGTCAGCGTCTTGTTAGTAAGTGTCTCGGCCCCGGTCCTGGTGACAAAGCTGCTGAAATCCATTGTCGGATTAAGCAATTGCCACCCGCCAGCGGAGGCGTTGAGCGCGCTCGAATACATCAGCAGATAAATGCCGTCCGCTTGGATCTCTGCGCCTGAAAGAGCAGAGTCACCGCTCACCGTCACTTTGCGGATCGACTTTGCTCCGATGCCGTTCACATTGATCGACGCGGCTGAGGTGTTGTCCGTGGCGCCTCGAAGGGCTAGGATCAAGCCGTCTGCATAGGCAGTGAACGCCGAATTTGCAGACACGGTCAAAACATTCGCACTGCCGCCCGCCGTCAGAGCCCCGCCGATGTCGCCGAGGAACTCGGCTTGCCGTGCCATCATTTGCCGGGCACTGCCGTTCACGGTGCTCGGCAACTGGCCTTCTTGCCAGTTGACGGCGCTATCAGCCGTCGCGTTGCTGGCGGCAACCTTGCTCCAGTCCCAGATCGACGACACTAGCGTTCACCTGCCGGCCGGGTAACGGCGGCGCGCACGTATTCGGATAGAGTTAGCCCACGTCGCTTGGCAGCAAGGCGAAGTGCCTGCTTCTCCTCTGGAGAAATCCGGAGCCGGATGTTTTCGATCATCGCTGCGCTGAGGCGCATGGGAAATCTCCTGTGACGAACACAGGAAATGTATCAGCCTGGGCTATTGCTGGCGTTCCGCATTACCGGCAATGTGCGACATATTCCGCATCGAGATGGGCAGGCCTGACGATTCCAGAAATGTGAGATGCAAGGCAGCCGTTGTTCCGGCTTGCTCAGATAAGCCGTAAGGCCATGCTCGCGGTATTTGCACAGCCTTCGGATCTGCTGGCCTAATGACATTCGTAGACGAGAACGGCGGAGGCTGGGCGTGCGGCCAACGAAGCAAAAGGGGGAGATGGATATGACGACCAGTGATGAAGAGCTAGAGCGGCTCGACACCAAAATTCGATCGCTGGCCCAAGCATTTCTAGCCGCGGGCCGACCATACTTGCTGAGCCGCCTCGGGAAAGACCTTGGCGATGATCTGAAGCTAGTAAAATTCGGATACGGACGAACGCTGGGCGATTACGTAGCCGAACGTCTGGCCGCGGAATATTCCGTCATTCTCATGGGGCAGCACAAAAACGTTCAAGCCATTGTGCCTAATAATGGAAGCGCCCTCGGAATTGGACAATCAGTGACCCCAGAGGGAATGCGAGGTCCTCGATACAACTACCGGTTCTGGGCGGCATTCTCCGTCCCTCTGATAGAGGGTAGTCGTTGGTTGAACCTCGATGATTTCACCTTCAAAGATGTCCGCGAAAAGCCTGACGGCAACTATATTGAGATTAAGTCCGACCTCGTGGCGCACGAGGACGCTGAAGATCGCGACGCTCTAATCAAATCTAATATCTCGAAATGGCTCGATTCAGAAGGACTATCTCAGGAAAGGTTTATAGCCAAACCTCAGGTGGGCGACGGCAAGGAGTCGGCGATACCTATCGGCCGAACACTGTTGGAAGCGGTTATTCAGGCGCTAGACCGGAAGCAGCTCTCCGCGACAACTTTAAGTCTTGACGTGGTTGCGGACCTCTTGCGCAGGCGGCTCTAAAAGTGACGTACACGATAGTTATCGCGGGCCTTGGTCCGTTGGCTTTTGATCGCGTACGAAAAGAGTCTGACAGCCGAATCGCGCCAGGCGGCCGAGTTGTGATGACGCCAAATCACAGCAACCACTCCTACTCGTCAAGACACGCGAAGGATCTTATTGCACAGGCGCATCAAGTCGCAGTTAAATCGAACGAGGCTGATAAGTTTAGCACGTTGCTTGTCTATTCAGATTTTGGCGACAAGACGACCGAACAGCTATGGGAGAGTTTTTTCCCCTTTTGTTTGCCGATCGCAATTCAACCTTTTTCACCTCCGCCTGACGCCAGTAAACGAGTCTTGAATGAGAGCCTGAATGAGGTTGCCGCGAGGGTGATAACGTCGGCAAAGCAGCTTCGCGACCGATCAAAAATAATATCCGAATTTACACAGCTAGCAAATCTGACACCGCTCCTTCTTCCACCGCGGAACTTCCGGTCGGACGCGTTGCATCGCCTTCTTCGGGATTTGTATCGGAATTTGGCTATTGCCGACGAGCCGACTGAACTGATTAAAGGCGCCCTACAAACGTTCTTCGCAGAATGTCCGAGAACACGCGCACCCGGTCAGGAACGGCACTGCTTTTCAGATGGGCATCTTTATTTTCAGAGCCCTGGGAAGGCGAGACACGGGTTTTTCCGCAACACGAATTCTGAGCGCCACGATATAACATGCCTTCTGAATGCGAGGAGTCGGCTCGGGGGGGCATACCATTATACGTTTCACTACGACTGCGTTCCGACAAAGGGCGGGCTGAGGGCCGAATATGACAACTGCCACGGCGCGCCATGCAAGCCGAAGCCAACACACGTCAACATCGCACCAAACGACTACATGGTGTAATTATAAAGCCGGCAGCCCTCTAAGGACTGCCGGCTCGAATTGTCGCTTGCTTTTGAACAACGGGATCGCAGTCTAGAACAATCTGTTCTCGGTGCTTCATCCCTCACACCTACGGATCTTAACGACCACCGTGAAGGCGTCCTGCAGGACGATGTTCACGATCTAACCGATAAGAACACGCCTCAGTTGAGCCGCAAGCAGCTAACCTTGGCTTCGGATGGCTTTCCAGAAACCCTTTCGGGGTTCCAGTCCGCTCGTGTGTGTCCTACTAAGAATGCATATGCGACCAAAAGGCTCCTCTCCGCAAGAGATTTCCTGGTGGGACAACGCTTTGTCGCACCTTCTGGCTGAAAAATCGTTAACGCTGATCCGACCCCAACACTGAGTTTAAATGGGATTTGCCGCCAAAAGATGCAAGAGGGGTCGCCACGTCACCGTGATACCGGCCGTTGGGGCAGTACCAGCAGCTTGCCGTCATCTGCCGGCAAACGCCCGGTCATATTGCGCCAGTGCGCCAGCGTCTCCCGCCACCACAATGGCCAGCCCCACCGGATCGACACGCCACGGCGCTTTGCTGTGAAGCTGCTTCCCAATCCCGTATCGCTTGCACCATCTGGCAATCGTGTCCGGTGAAACCCCTGCGATGCCGGCTGCCTGCTGGAGTGTGAGCGTCTTTGGCCTATCCAAGGCGGCCTCCTTCCTGCGCAGAGGCCTTTTCCGCCAGATAGGCCGCGATGCTGATCGACCGAACCGGCGAGGCAGGGCCAAATGTCCCCAAAGCGTTCGATTCCGGTCGTTTCTTAACGGGCAATATCGGGTTTGCCGGCGGGGGGCAGAGCGTGCGCTGCACCTTCAGCAGGGCAGGGAACAGGGGAGCCAGCCTATGGGGCATCTGCTTACCCTGCCGGCCGAGCCTCCTAGCCAGCCAGAGCGCTTGCCGTTCGCTCTTGAGGGCGCCAACATCAACCCCGTGCCTTTGCAGCCAGCTACGGAGCCCGTGTAGAGCCTCGGGCCATTCGTAGCATCTGGAATCGCCCTTGGAGGCCTTGAGGCCGTAGGGCGCTGCCTTGGGCGCTCTAGCCCCTTTCTTCCCTCCAAAGCCTCTTGCTGCCGGTGAGGGTACGCCATCGTTCGAGAAAATGACGGTGTGTGTTTCAGTCTTGTTTCGGTCTCGGTTTTTGTCTCCGTCTCGGTCTCTGTCTAGTTTCAGTCTCTGTCTCTGTATATCGGAGTGCTTGGAAAGGGCTTTCATAGGGCTATCCCCTCCCGTTGCCAGAGAGGTAGTTTGACCCGGTTAAACGGTCATTCCCTGGGAGCTTCTCCCTTACGGAAACTACATTGGGCGAGGTCTGCGCCTTACTCTCCAAACTTTCTTCAAGTTCGGCCTCTGCCGCCTCCCTGATGGGGTCGCTGTCCAACTCGGAGATGAGCCGCATCACGCCTTGCAGATGCTTGGGATTGGTCGTCTGGTTATGGCGAAACCACCGTGGAATGAAGTACTCGAATGTTTCGGGGTCGTGTGCCACCAACTCGCAAACCACTAGCGGCGTGCGGGCCGCCTGCACTCGTTCGATGGGCCAATTAAGGTTCTCTGCGGCGTAGGCGTCGGGGAGCCTGAAGCACCCCGCGCTGGATTGATGCTCGCATGTGAGCAGATATATGTAGAGCAGCCTGGAATCGTCTGTCTGGCTCCGAAACCTTGGAGAACGCCACACCTTGGGGCTGATTTTGGAATAATCGCGCACCTTAGCCTCCTCCAATCCGTTCAGATATGGACTTGAGGAATTGCAGCCGCTCCTGATAGCCCTCACGGGCAGCCTGCCGCAGATCCGCAGCGGTTTCGGGGGAGAAAACCGCACCACCGCCCATAATGGAGACGACGGTTGCAGCTACTTCCTCGATACCTTCCGGGGTCTGGGTGAAACCGGCGTGGATATCGGAATCGGCTACAAGCTTGGCGAATGCGCGGGCTGCATCTTTGATGAAAGGGTCGCCGGGGGTCATCATGCCGCTGCCCTCGCCCCATCGCTGTCTTCGAGAATGAGAACCGTCGAGCGGAGCACATAGCGGGCGTGCGAGCCTGCATATGGCCCTGTGTGGGCCTCATGAACGGTGTCGATCACCAACCCGAACTTATGTTTCAAGTCGTGTACGTACGCCGACCAGCGCGGCGCCGGCTGGTCTATAGGTGTACAGCCCCTTTCGTCGGCCTCGATCAGGCGCCGAAGGCACCAGGCCTCACGGCCATAGATGGTCATCGGCTCGCCATCGGGCAGCACCTTGGCGCGAACCCAGATCTTGTCCTTTGCGCGGCTCATGATGTGCCTCCCAAACCGGAGAGGGAGCAGACAACACGGGCTGTCTCGATCCGCAGACGGAAACGTGACGTGAGTTTCGCGGCGGCATAATCGAAGCTTGTTGCGATGTCGGTGCGGTTTTGGTAATCCTGAGGCGCGACACCTTTCGAGACTACCGAACCGGTCAGCCCTGCCAGGCTGGCCGTTTCCATTTGTGAATTCATCGCTCAAGCCTCCGCTGTCGGCAGGCTGTTGAGAAATCTCTCCAGGTCTGAAACGAGGATGAGTGTCCGGCCCCCATTCTTTCGCTTGGGGATACGATTTTCCTTGATCGCTCGATAAATCGCCGAGCGAGACATCCCGCTCATTTCGACCGTTTCGTTAATGGTTGCTGCAAGCTTTGTCATGGTGTCCTTCTGCGTTTGGTGTTGTCTTGCAGAAGGAAGATACTGTTACGGGCGCCAGATGTATGAGGGCAAATGCAAGCCGATTTTCTCTGTTCTATTTGCCCCCATCCGATTTCTTGCCTTTCTTCATCAGGGTACGCAATCGTTCAGCTACGCCTCCGGCTGAGGTAACAGGCTCGCGGAATTCTGCGGGGAACAGCCTGTTGAGCTCAAAAAGAAAGCGGCTGAAAGACGAGGGTTCTGCTACATGGTCAAGCGGTCCGTAGATGAAGCCGTTGTCCTTGGCCCACCTGCGCATCTGTTGAAGGAAATCCTTAAAAGCATTGCCTGGCGTGAAACCTGAATGCTGCTCCGCTTCTTCGTCTGAGATTTCCTTATCAACGGCGGCCATAACGCACCCCATCGATATTCCGAAGTTCATCAGAAATTGGGCGTCAATCTTAATTGCAAGCGACCGGGAATCCTCCACCCAGTTCCAGGCAGACGAGTTTGTATCCGCGGCCACCAGAATTTGCCTACCACGGACCGAGACCGGAAAGTCTTCTAGGTTGGAATTGATTTTGCCGGAAAGCACGCCTCCCGAATCTGTGCGCGGTATCATCGTTCCGTACGCGAATGACTGGAATGCCTGAACTGCCTCGCGCACGACATTGAACTGCCTCCGAACCTCGGCATAGTTTTCGCTGTTCAACTCGGCCTTCCGCCAGCGGAGAAAACTTAGCGACAGAAACTGTAGGCGTTCGCGAGCACCTTCGTTGATGGTGACACCGTAGATCCGCTCAAGACGAGCGAACTCGTCGTTCCCGAGTTCAAATGCTGGGGGCGGCCCCGAGGATGAAAACACGCTCAAGCGCGTTTTGTAATTTGCCATCGCAGCACCTTGGCGATGCACCTGAGGGCCGCAGGGAAACCGGGAGGTGCTACCCCGGCTTGTCGGATGGCCGTCCTATCCCTGCGATCTATGAAGCTCTAGCCGACGCGCAAAGGGACCACCTTGTCGTCATCGCTTTCGGGAGGCATCAGGGGCACCACCGCCCCGGCCGACAGTTCGTCCAGTGCGTCAATGATTGCCGACGAATAATGCGTCTCGATCATCCGCGCGCTCGTGTCGTGCAGCGCTGCCACAAGGCGGACCGGCAAACCATTTCGAAGCTGGCGAACGATGGAAGAGTGCCGCAAGGCATAGGGGACGGTCCCGGCTGGAAGCTCTGCCAGCTTGACGATTTCCGCCCATGGCCGGGAGAGTTCCGACGCGGTAACCCATGGCCCCCGACTGTCGCGGACCCAAACAGCTTTCTCGTGCCCCTTGTCTTGCTTATGCCGCCAGCGCTCTAGCAACGGCTCGCCGGGACGCCTACCGGCGACTACCGGCCGCAGCGCGGTCATAACATCGGCGCCAACGCGCACGGCACTGTGCGAAGCCTTTTTGACGCCTCGCCCCTTGTGACTGGTCGGCACCATCAGCCGGTTCTGCTGCACGTCCCCAACCGCCAAGCGCTTGACCTGGGAAAACCTTGCCCCTGTGGCACTCAACACCACGACGAGTCGTAACAGATCCCCGTCCCACCCTTCGCGCTCGTCCACGGTCGCGGCGGCCATAATGGCGCGACGAATGTCAGAATCGGGCAGGGCCGACTTGTCGCGGGCAGTCGGAGTTTCCGCCTGGGAGGCAGCAAGGCCATTCTTGATAATCAGTGGGATTTCAGCAGGGAGCCGCGCGCGGTCCTTTGTCGCCGCTGCGTTCAAAGCGGCCTTCAAATCGTTGATGATGCGACGAACGGTTGTCGCGGCCAACTCACTGGATAAGCCATCGCGCCATTTCGAAAGGTCGCTCTCTTTCAACGAATGAAGCATTTTGCCTGCCAGCGGAGATGAGAGGACATGGCGGGTTAGCCTCAAGCGAGCGTCACCCCGGCTGGCCTTTTCTCCGTCCCTGGCTACTTCGCGAGTTTCCTGTGCGACCAAATAGGCATCGATCGCTAGCCGCACGGTCGGGGCCGGTCCATCAATTGCCGCTAGATCATCGGCGCGCTTGGCTGAAACGTGTCGGGCCGCGGCAGCTTTGGCGTGTTCGAATGTGAGACATGCGACACCATCGGCCTCAAGCTTGCCATCGTCGGCTGTGCCTAACGTTTCCTGCTTGTACTTCTGATCGCCCTGATACCAACGCACAAGCCAGCGCCCGCCGCGTTTCTGCTTGCGGTAGCCAAGATGAACGTCGGGACTCAGCCCGCGCCAGTGCACACCCTGCGGAAGTCCGGCGCGCGCATTGCGGGTTGTTAGCGCCGCCTCCGTCAATGTCTTGGCCATGGGGGAATCACTAAACCGTCAAATATTCGTCAAATATACGCCCGTGCACGCCCTGACACAATGGGAGACGCTAGCTAATGTGTGCGTGAATCTTTAGCGAACAGAGACGAAACAGGCGTGGACAATTGAGAACAGACGGGGACGGGCCGTATAATATGCAATTGCCCTCTCACGGCGGGAACAGGGGTTCGATTCCCCTTGGGCGTACCAAGTCTCTCCAAGCTCTCGACAAACCATCAATCCGATCCATCGCCTCGGGTCGCGGCGGGTTTGGCTCATTGCCGCTTCTGGCGCAGCGGAGCCGATTGCATTAGCATTGCATCATGGGTCTTGAGGCGCAGCTTTAGCGGCGCGCAGAACGTCGCGCTGAAGGCGTCTACCACGCTGGTCGGCACTGCCTGGAGCCGACCTGAGCTACAGCTGCCGGCGACCGATCGTTTTGGCGAGCTCGGCGAAGGGCGCCTCTCCCTCGAAGGTGGATGCCGGGAATACTCGGCCCTTAGCACTGGCCAGCGAAGCTGCGCGCAACGCGCATGGCTGGGCTCTAGACGCCATACTCCAGTTGCAGTGTCGTAGCTTCTTTGCCGTTCGAATTTCTCTCAGTCATGGCTTCGCACGATACCAAGATATGCTGCGAACGACACATCCACGGCGCGCTCAACCATTCGATCTATTCCGGCAAGCCGAATAGTGTTTGCGCGCCTGCTATTCCTCCGAGCGGATGACTGCCCATGGTGATCATCGGCTCGGTAGTTTCTGCCTCGAACACTGTCGACGCGAGCACCATCCGTCCCAACGGCTTGCACAGCCCTTCGATGCGGCTGACAAGATTTACAGCCTTGCCGATCG
Organism: Mesorhizobium sp. M0166; assembly: GCF_040322255.1. Classification (NCBI taxonomy): domain Bacteria; kingdom Pseudomonadati; phylum Pseudomonadota; class Alphaproteobacteria; order Hyphomicrobiales; family Phyllobacteriaceae; genus Mesorhizobium; species Mesorhizobium sp. M0166. The sequence continues at coordinate 64,890 of NZ_JAMYTD010000016.1, forward strand.
CGGTGAAGTCCAACCTGCCGGCAGTGCCGATATTCCCCCAGAGTATCTCGCCGACATGCAGGCCAATGCCATATCCGAGCTCAGGGCCGCCATTGCGGCGCCGAGTTTGGTTGAGATGATCTATCCCGGCGCGCGTGGCCTTCACGGCGCGTACCGCCGCGTCACATGCGGCCCTTGAATCGCGCTCGCCAATCGGGAAAATCGCGAGGACGCCATCACCTATAAACTTGAGAACCTCGCCACCAAATGCGTGCACCGCGCCGGCGACGCAATCGAACCAGGCATCAAGTACCAACACGATCTCGTCTGCATCATGAACCTCGGATAGATCGGTGAAACCTCGAAGGTCCGCGCACAGAAGCGCAGCCCGTATCGTCTCTCCCTTTACTCGACGAGAATGACCGTTGAGCACATGTGCTGCGCTGCGCTTTCCCAAATATGCTTCGAGCAATGCGCGTTTCGCGGACCGTTCTGCGAGTGCGGTCATCGGAGCCGCAGCAAACCGGGAGACTTGCCGCAGCAGCTCTGACTGCGCCTCATCCGGAGTATAATCGAACGCCCACACCAAAGTCGGTGCGACACCGCCCGCTCGCTCGTCGAACACGATCGCCCGCGTCGTGCCAAGCCACTCCCGCAGCACGAACCGGGGATCGGCATTCTGGCCGTCGGCGCCTATCCCCAAAGCCTCGACCACTTCACCCCCAGGCGCTCGCCAGAGCCAGATGCGGCGTGAAATGATCGGGTCGGGAGCATCCTGCGCCAGCGCGCCGGCGATGATCGGCAAGCCGTCTTCCATCAAATGCGTTGAGAGCTGCAATAGAAGTCGCCCACCGTCGCCAATATGCGCGGCGTCGTCCAGAAGGAATGAAAGCGAGTTTGCGAGAAGCATCGGTAGAAGGTCACTCGGCACCGGCTTATGCTTACGCCTCGAACATCTTCTTGCAACTCCCCAAATTCGCTTCAATCATGTACGGCATTCGATGCGGATGTGACCTGGAGTGAGCGATGGCGGAATCGGTTTACACAGAGATTGAGGTCGCCGCGCCACAAGCGACCGTGTTCGCGCTTTTGACGGATCCGGACCAGATCGTGCGATGGATCGGGACCGAAGCGAATTTGGATGCAACGCCGGGCGGTCTGTTTCTCGTCAATGTCGGTGGTCGCCATATGGCGCGCGGTGAGTTCACCGAGGTGATCCCGGTCCACCGTCTTGCCTACAGTTTTGGCTGGGAAGACAACGAGACCGTGCCGCCCGGCTCCAGCCATGTCGAGATCGACCTGATCGCGAGGGATGCGGGGACACTGATCCGCTTCACGCACAGCGGACTGCCGAACGCAAAGGAGCGTGACAGCCACCGAATGGGATGGGAGCACTACCTCTCAAGGCTGAAGATCACTGCCGATGGGGGACATGTCGATCCCGACGTGCCGATGAAGAATATGTGATTTTCATCTAAGGGCGCCCGTAATCCGAACCAGGCGCGGCATGCGTCAACCGGGCCCCTTTGACCTGCCTCGCCAAACCGACCGCTCGGGAAACCCAGCGACGCGATCCCGGTGCCGCTCTTGGCGCCTGCGTGGAGTTCTTGAAACTCAGCGCTTCTGGCGCAACGCCTCGGATTGAATTAGCATCCGTTCATCAAAGCTCCGGCCGCACTCCTGCAGGATGCGGAATGCGGAGCGCAGGCGAGCGAGGCCGGGCGCGGTCACATGCCGGGCGCTGATCCAAGCGCGACTGGGCATCCGAACTTCCGTTCGGCGGCAAGACGGCGTGGCCGGGAGGAGACCAATGCAAAAACTGCAATCACAAGGCGTCCATCACATCACGCTGGTCGGGGCCGGGCGCCAGACCTCGATCGATTTTTGGGAGGGCGTGCTCGGCATGCCCTTCATCTTCGAGCAGCCCAACCTCGACAAGGCAAGCGAAAGCCACCTCTATTTCGACCCAGGCGATGGGCGGCTGATCACGGTCTTCACCGACGAGAGCCGCACACCAGTCAAGCGGCGCACGCCGACCGATACGGGCTGCGTCCATCACATCGCTTTTGCGGTGTCGCGCGTCACCTTTTTGCAGGCGGTCGCCCGGCTCAACGAGCGTGAAATCAAGCACAGCGGCGTCAAGGATCGCGGTTTCATGGACTCGATCTACTTCGAGGATCCGCTCGGCCTGCTGATCGAGCTCGCCTCCTACCGTTTCGAGCCGCCGGCGGGCTTCACCCATGCCGACGTGCTGATGCAGGCGCACAAGATCCGCGTTGCGCGCGGCGACTACAACATCGCCGAAGTGCACCTTGCCGATGCGATCCAGACGCTTGTCGAGCGCTCGCGCGCAACCTTGTCGGAGGATCGCGCACCGAAAAATCCATACTGACGACACGCCAACAATGGGAGGACATAATGGCAAAGACAGCAACGAAGAGTGCGAAAAGGCCCGCGGCCAAGACTTCGGCACCGATGACAGCCAAGCCAGGAGCGAAGCCGGCGGCCAAAGCCGCCGCTAGGTCAGCGGCGAAAGTGGCAAAGCCGGCGGCGAAGGTCTCCGCCAAAAAGCTCGCGAAGGCCAAGGCGAAACCGGCGAAAAAGCCGGCGCTCACGCTCAGCATGCTGAAGCCGAGCGTCAACAATATGAGCGTTCGGGTGTTTGCACGCGCCGCCGGGCTCGACCATTCCGAGACCGACGTATGGGGCCATACGCGCTCGCCCGAATATATGGCGCGAAACCCGGCCCATTTGACGCCGATGATCGAGGACAAGGGCCTGCCGAGAGGTGTCTTGTGGGAAAGCTGCGCCATCATGCAATACCTCGCCAACAAGCACGGGCTGGATAACCTATATCCCAAGGCGCCGGCCAAGCGGGCAATGATCGACAGTGCCATGTTCTACCTGATCGGGACGCTCTACCCCTATGTGGCGCGCGCCACCTATCCTGCACTGAATTTCCCGCAATATGCCGGCGAGGTTGGTCACAGCGACGCTGATCCCGACAGGAAGTCGGAAGCCCAGAAGGCCGCTATGGAAGCGATAGCCGAGCCGCTGGAGGTGTTTCACAGCTTCTTCAGGAACGGCAAGCCGTTCATCGGCGGCAAGAACCCGTCGATCGCCGACATCCGCCTGGCGGCGACGCTCGAATTCCTCGCCGTCATCGACTATGCGCTGCCCCAATGGGCAAAAGACTATATGGCGGCGATCGAGAAGAAGCTCGGCAAGGCCTATGCCGAGCCGGCCGGCGATGTGCGCGGCTACATCGCCTATGTGCGGTCGCAGGCCAACGCCTGAGGCACGGGCAGGCCGGCGACCGTCCGCATTCCCGCAGGAGCCTGCAATGATCTGGGGTAATTCTTTTTTACTCTCCCCTGTTTGCACGATGTGGGGAGAGTAAGGTTTCGTTAACCGAAACCCTTTCTACTGGTATCCACCTCCAGCCCGCGACCACGGATGTACTGGCGCGGATGGAAAGCAAAGGTCGGCTGCTCGCCGGCCTTTTGCTTGTTGCGGCGCTGCCGAAGTTGCGGCTGACGGCGCTTCGACGCCCTGCATGGCTGATGAAGCGCGTCGCCGGCATCTTGTCATCGCCGATGTCGGCCCTACCATCGAAGTAGTCCCCGTCCTCGAGGGCGGTTCAAGGACAGAGGCCCTGTCATGAAAAGCATTGCTGGAATGGTGGTGATTGCAGGCGCCATGCTGGCGGGTGCAGCCGGTCAATCGAATGCAGCGACGCTCAACACCATGCCCGAGGTCGGGGCTGCCATCCAGGCGTGCTGGACCCCGCCAGCGAATGCCGGGAATTCCACCGTCACCCTGAGCTTCAGCTTCAGGCGCAATGGCACGCTGATCGGCCGGCCCAAGCCGACCGCCATCCGCGTGGCCGGCGACGAGAAGGCGCGGCAAGCTTTTGTCGATGCGGCGATTGCGGCCGTGGACCACTGCCTGCCGTTGAGCCTTTCACCGGCGCTGGCTGAACGCATCCCGGGCAAGGTGTTCACTCTGCAATTCAACTCGCCTAAACAAAAACAGCCTGCAACGCGAGTGCAGGCTTCGCCTTGATCTTTTCCGACATCCGGATTCCACTTTTCCTAATGCATGTCGCGCAAAGTGTGCAGCGGTTTTGCGACAACGACATGCATTAGACAAGAACCTAAGCGCGTCACATGAGGCCCGGTCGACCGCGATGCGCTTTAGTGGCGGCTTCGTCTCGCCTCGACATGTCGCGCCAGTTCCGGCATTTCGAAGACATAGTCGCTCCAGGCCGATTCCGGTATCTGGCCGGCGAGATAGCACTCCAGCAACAGCCTCTGCTCGTGGTCAAGTGGCCTCGGTGCGCGTTCATGGTCCAACCCAAGTGAATGGAACAGATTCCTGGTCAGGTCCGCGACAGTGAAGTGGATCGACATTTGCGGTCTCCTCCTTGGCCGCTCAACGCCGAACCCAGGGCTAAGGTTTCAGCAACGGCCGGCCGGTAACGCCGGATTGATCGCGATGCGGAACCCGCCGCGCGCATCAAACGTCGCCGTGGCGGGCGTCCGCCGGCGTTGCTGCCGGTTCGTCTCAATCTTGAAATAAAAATGTAATATTGAATTTACACGAGTTGATCTAATACACTAGAGCTAAAGTCTCTGTCGGCAGTTCGATCTACTTCAATTAGGTGAAACTGATTTAGCCAGTACTTATCCATAGTCGACAAAGAAGAAATCCTGTTCTCGGCGCAACAAGGATAATGGTCGTTCCAATGACACGCTTCTGGCCCTTCACGATTCTGATGCTAGTGTCGGCAATAGCCGTTGCGCTCGGCACATCCTTCTCCTACGCGGATAGCTGCGGTGCTATCAGGAGCCAATTGGTTTCGGCGGGGCGCGGCGGCGGGACCAGCCCCGAGCTTGCCCAACTGCACCGGCAACTCGCCGCGCTTCAAAAGCTGGAGAGACAACGCCGATGCACGGTGAAAACGGCCGGCTTCTTCTTCAATCCCTGCGCAGACCTGGTCAGTAGCAAGGCGGAGGTGCAACGGCAAATCGCGAGACTGGCGAATTCGGGCAGGGACACGTCCGGATTGAAGGCCAGGTTTGTCGCGCTGGGCTGCGCCGCCCCGGCTGCCAAGAAACAGCAGGCGCAGCAACGCACAGCACCCAAAGCCCAGTCCGCAGGCACAACAATTGGCGGCAATCGGATGCTGTTTTGCGTTCGCTTGTCGGACGGATACTTCTTCCCCGCGCCAAAATCGCAGTTCGCCAAGAGCGACGATCTGAAGGAAACGGTCGATCAGTGCCGCTACATCTGCGACGATGCCGGCGTCGACCTCTATACGCTGAGCGACGCCACCCGCGAGACCGAAGAGATGGTCGCACTCGAGTCGGGAAAACCCTATGTGGAGCTACCTGCCGCGTTCCGGTACCGCGACGACGCGAATTTCAAGGCCTGCGACGTCAAGCGCTACTACCGGCGCGTCGCCGAACTCAGGGCACGAACCGTGACACCGGCCAACATGACCAACGCCATCATTCCGTTGCCGACGGCAAAGCCGGATTTTGGCATCGTCGCGGAAATTCCTGAATCCGGGATCGAAACCGCCGGTGCCGCTCCCGCAGAGGCAAAAACGCAGGCTACCGAGGTGCAAGGGGCTGCCCAGCATCAGTCGATCGAAAAAGCGGTCGGAGCGCGGCCGGTGAGAGTGGTCGGGCCGGCCTTTTTCCCGGCGGACTGACCAAGGCAGGCGGCGGTCCGAGACGGCGAACGGCTGGCCAGATAGCCTCTTCAAGGCCTGGAGGCGCGCGTCGACCGACGTCGCTGGTTATTCGCAGACCATGCGGGCCCGTTTGCCGGGCTCGCTGACGTTCCTGCAAGTTAGCGGCTTCGTCGGCTCCGGCGACGGCGGGTTGACGGCAACCCTCCTCCGTGGCGCTGCAACCGAAGCTGCGCTCCTGCGCACCGCCAGCCTTTTCGGCGTTTGCGGCGCCACTGGAAAGACGTCGGTCTCCAGTTGCGACTGTTCGGCTTGCGCCTGCGGCGAAGGCCGGTCCCAGAACCGGCGAACATCGAGCGGCTTGGGAATGATGACGGTGCCGTCATAGCTGCGCGCGCAGCCGCTTCCCAGAGGCAGCGCCAGGCACAGGAAGACAGGCAGAATCCGTCGAAACATCAGCAACACCCCTGCAAGCTTATAACGCTGCTTCGGCCTGACCGACAACCGGCGGAATAGGGCGGAGGGAGTAGATACGGTGAAGTAGAAGTCTTCGCACTTCCAGTCGAAGGCCTTGCTCGAAGATCGAGCGCCGGGTCGGGCGCGGATGGAGGTCCAGCGCGAGTTAGAAACGTGCGATTCGTCAACGCTTCCAGCGTAAGGCCATGGTGCGATCGCACCATACCAAAGCCGCGCTCAATCGCGACAATGGGATTCGAAGTTCCGCTCCTCCAGTTACGGGCGGGAGCAGCGACCGCCGGCAAGAAACAGGGTCAGATTTACCCCAACGGGCCTGTTTAGGCGATGGCGCGGCCATGACACGCTCTGGCTGCATGCAACGCGCTCCCGTCCGGCTTTTTTCTTTTCAAGGCCGGTGGCTGCGATCGCCGAGCAGACGATGCCGGGCCGGAATTCACGCAAGCTGCTGATTCCAACGGCAAAGCGCGGCCCACTCCGACAAAGGCCGCAGCCGCTCCTTCTTAACCCCGGCTGGACGACGTTACCGGAGCGACATGAAACTGTCATGCGACTGTAATAATCGGGGGCTATTGGCCTCAGCGGGCGCCGGAGGTATGGCGCCGAGAGACCATATTCCGAACAGGAGCAGGCCACATGAGACATTTCATCCGCTCGGCGGCCGTTGCGATTGCAATGGCTGCGGCGACGACCACCCTCACCCTGTCCGCCGCGCTCGCCGCGGACATCTCCGGCGCCGGCGCCACCTTCCCCTACCCGATCTATGCGAAGTGGGCCGACACCTACAAGAAAGACACCGGCGTTGGCCTTAACTACCAGTCGATCGGTTCCGGCGGCGGCATCAAGCAGATCAAGGCCAAGACCGTTACCTTCGGCGCTTCGGATGCGCCGCTGAAAGGCGAAGAGCTTGAAGCGTCCGGACTGGCTCAGTTCCCGATGGTGATGGGTGGCATCGTTCCCGTCGTCAATCTCGAAGGCATCAAGCCTGGCGAGTTGGTTCTCGACGGCCCGACGCTGGCCGACATCTTCCTCGGCAAGATCACGAGCTGGGATGACGCAGCGATCAAGAAGCTCAATCCAGACGTCAAGCTGCCTTCGCAGGCGATCGCGGTCGTTCACCGTTCCGATGGTTCGGGCACGACGTTCAACTTCACCTATTACCTCGGCGACGTCAGCGCGGACTGGAAAGAAAAGGTCGGCGTCGACAAGGCCGTGGAATGGCCCGTTGGCATCGGCGCCAAGGGCAATGAGGGCGTTGCCAACAACGTCTCCCAGACTGGCGGCGCGATCGGCTATGTCGAATACGCCTATGCCAAGCAGAACAAGCTCACCCACACCGACATGATCAACAAGGACGGCAAGAAGGTCGAGCCTGCCGCGGCGGCGTTTTCGGCGGCAGCGGCCAATGCCGACTGGAGCTCGCAGCCGGGCTATGGGGTGATCCTCGCCAACGAGCCGGGCGCCGAGTCCTGGCCGATGACGGCGGCGACGTGGATCCTCCTGTACAAGAAGCCGGACGACGCCGCGACCACCGGCGAGGCGCTCAAATTCTTCGCCTGGGCGTATGACAAGGGCGACGAGATGGCGGGCGAGCTGGACTACGTTCCGATGCCCGACAAGGTGGTCGAGAGCGTCAAGGCGATGTGGGCCAAGGAAGTCGTCGGCAGCGACGGCAAGCCGCTCTACTCGGCTATGTAATCTCCTCCAGGGAGGGCGTCGACGGCGCCCTCCCTGTTGCCTTTAATCGCGAGGACCCAATGACCATCGCTTCCGATGCCATGCCATCATCCGCAGCAGCCCGGGCCAGGGAAGCTACGGTGCGGCGCTTCGCGCTCACAGATGCCATATTCCGCGGTCTCACCCGCGCTTCCGCAATTCTTGTGCTGGTCATCCTCGGCGGTGTCGCGATCTCGCTGTTTGCCGGCTCATGGCAGGCGCTGTCCTCCTTCGGTTTTTCTTTCCTGACGACTGAGAGCTGGAATCCGGTCACGGAAAAATTTGGCGCACTGGCGCCGATCTACGGCACCCTGGTAACGGCGGCCATCGCCATCCTGATCGCGGTCCCGATCGGCATCGGCATTGCAATCTTTCTCACCGAGCTCTGCCCGCGCCCGCTCAGGCGCCCGATCGGCATAGCGGTCGAGCTATTGGCCGGCATTCCCTCGATCATCTACGGCATCTGGGGCCTGTTCGTGTTCGCGCCGTTCCTGCAGACGACGATACAGCCCTTCATAATCAACATCTTCCACGGCGTGCCGGGACTATCCAGCCTTTTCGCCGGCCCTCCTTACGGCATCGGCCTTCTGACCTCGGCGCTGATCCTCGCCATCATGGTGCTGCCCTTCATCACCTCGATCACCAAGGACGTCTTCGATACGGTGCCGGCGGTGCTGAAGGAATCGGCCTACGGCATCGGCTGCACGACATGGGAAGTGACCCGGCGCGTGGTCATTCCCTATACCCGCATCGGCATCATGGGCGGCGTCATGCTTGGCCTCGGCCGGGCGCTCGGCGAGACCATGGCGGTGACCTTCGTCATCGGCAACGCCCACCGCATCAGCGCCTCTCTGTTCGCGCCGGGCACGACCATCTCGGCCACCATCGCCAATGAATTCACCGAAGCCGACGGCGATCTCTACACCTCCTCGCTGGTTTCGCTCGGCCTGATCCTGTTCGTCATCACCTTCCTGATCCTTGCCGCCGCCCGCTATATGCTGATGCGGATCGACGCCCGTACGGGAGCCTGACCGATGTCGACATCCTCATCGCTCCACAGCCGCCGCAAAGCCAGGAATTCGGTGATGATGGCGCTTTGCGTCGTCGCCGCCGGCATCGGGCTTGCCTGGCTGGCGCTCATCCTCGGCGCGCTGGTCTATAAGGGCACGGCCGGGCTTTCGCTTGCGGTCTTCACCGAGATGACGCCACCACCGGGCGAGGCCGGCGGCCTGCTCAATGCCATTGCGGGAAGCCTGCTGATGACGATCATCGCTGTTGTCGTCGGCACGCCGATCGGCGTGCTGGCGGGAACCTACATGGCCGAATATGGACGTTTCTCGCGCATCACCACCGTCGTCCGCTTCATCAACGACATCCTGTTGTCGGCGCCGTCGATCATCATCGGCTTGTTCGTCTATGAGTTGATGGTGCGGCCAATGGGGCATTTCTCGGCCATTGCCGGCGCCGTTGCGCTTGCCATCCTGGTCATTCCGGTGGTCGTGCGCACCACCGAAGACATGCTCAACCTGGTGCCGAACGCATTACGTGAAGCCGGTGCCGCGATCGGCGCGCCGCGCTGGGTGGTGATCCGTTCGGTCGCCTACCGCGCCGCATTATCCGGCATCGTCACCGGCATATTGCTGGCGATAGCGCGCATTTCCGGCGAGACGGCGCCGCTGCTCTTCACCGCGCTCAACAACCAGTTCTGGAGCAGCAATATCAACGCGCCGATGGCCAGCCTGCCGGTGACCATCTTCCAGTTCGCTCTCAGCCCTTACGAGGAATGGCAGCAACTGGCGTGGACCGGCGCACTCATAATCACCCTGACGGTTCTGGGCTTGAGCATCCTCGCCCGCAGCCTTACCGGACGCAGAGAGGACAGATGACACAGATGTTGTCCCCGGACATGACGATGACCGAAACGGTCGCCGAGAAGACGAAGATCGAGGTCAAGAACCTCAACTTCTACTACGGCCAGAGCAAGGCGCTAAAGGACATCAGCCTGTCGCTGCCCGAGCGCAGCGTCACGGCCTTCATTGGGCCTTCGGGCTGCGGGAAATCGACGCTGCTGCGTGTGTTCAACCGCATCTATGAGCTCTACCCGAAACAGACAGCCGAGGGCCAGGTGCTGCTCGACGGCAAAAACATTCTCGACCGGTCGCAGGATCTCAACCTCCTCAGGACCAAGATCGGCATGGTGTTCCAGAAGCCGACGCCGTTCCCGATGTCGATCTACGAGAACATCGCCTTCGGCGTCAGGCTCTACGAAAACCTCGGCAAGTCCGAGATGGACGGCCGCGTCGAACAGGCGTTGAAGCGCGCCGCGCTGTGGAGCGAGGTCAAGGACAAACTCAACGCCAGCGGCTTGAGCCTGTCCGGCGGCCAGCAGCAGCGGCTCTGTATCGCCCGCACCGTGGCCGTGAAGCCGGAAGTCATTCTGCTCGACGAACCGGCGTCCGCACTCGACCCATTGTCGACCGCCAAGATCGAGGAACTGATCGACGAATTGCAAGCCGACTACACGATCGTCATCGTCACCCACAACATGCAGCAGGCGGCGCGCGTGTCGCGCCAGACCGCCTTCATGTATCTCGGTGAACTGGTCGAGTTCGACCGGACCGAGAAGATCTTCACGTCGCCCCGCGAGAAGCGCACGCAGGATTATATCACCGGCCGCTTCGGCTGAGCCGTTCCGATCATGCATATGAGGACAGGACCATGGGCGAACACACAGTCGCTTCTTTCGACGAGGATCTCGAGCAGATCAGCAAGCTGATCCGCGACATGGCCGACCTCGCCGGTTCGATGGTCGGCGGGGCGACCAAGGCCCTGTTGAATTCCGACAACGTGTTGGCGCAACGCGTCGTTTCCGACGACGCCATCATGGATGCGCGTCAACGCGAACTGGACGACCGCGCCATCACCCTGATCGCCAAACGCCAGCCGATGGCCCACGATCTTCGCCATGTGGTCGGAGCGATCCGCATGGCCGGCGACCTCGAACGCATCGGCGACCTTGCCAAGAATATCGCCAAGCGTGTGAGTGCGGTCGGCCTCAGCGTCACGCCGCGCGACTTGTCGCATTCCATCGACGCGATGGCGCAGCTGGTGCTCATCCAGGTGCAGGGCGTCATCGAGGAGTATGCTGCAGGCGATGCGGCCGCGTTGGCCAAGCTGCGTGCCGCCGACGAGCGCATTGACGTCAAATACACGTCCGTGTTCCGCGAGCTATTGACCTACATGATGGAAGATCCGCGCAACATCACCGCTTGCACGCACCTGCTGTTCTGCGCCAAGAATCTGGAGCGGATCGGCGACCATGTCACCAACATCGCCGAAAATGCGTATTATGTGCTGACCGGCGAGCAATTGCCGGTCAATCGTCCGAAGCAGGACGAAACGACAATGTCCGCGCCGGTGACATGATGGGGGTGCCCAGCTGATGATCGCACCACGAGTAATGGTGGTGGAGGACGAGGAGCCGTTGGGTGTGCTGCTCCGCTACAATCTCGAATCCGAAGGCTACCAGGTCGAGGTGGTGACACGCGGCGACGAAGCCGAGATCCGTTTGCAGGAGAATGTGCCCGACCTTCTGGTGCTCGACTGGATGATACCAGCGGTTTCCGGCATCGAGCTCTGCCGCCGGTTGCGGGTGCGCCCCGAAACCGAGCGGCTGCCGATCATCATGCTGACCGCGCGCGGCGAGGAGAGCGACCGGGTGCGCGGTCTTTCGACCGGCGCCGACGACTATCTGGTCAAACCGTTTTCTACACCGGAATTCATGGCCAGGGTCAAGGCGCTGCTGCGCCGCGCCAAGCCGGAAGTGCTGTCCAGCGTGCTGAAGGTCGGCGACATCGTGCTCGATCGCGAATCGCACAGGGTCTATCGCAAGAAGAGCGAGATCAGGCTCGGACCGACCGAATTCCGGCTGCTGGAGTTTATGATGCGGCATCCGGGCCGCGTCTTCTCGCGCAGCCAGTTGCTCGATAATGTCTGGGGCGAGACGATCTACATCGACGAACGCACAGTGGACGTCCATGTCGGCCGGCTGCGCAAAGCCGTCAATAACGGCCGCATGCCGGATGTCATCCGCACCATCCGCGGTGCCGGTTATGCGATCAGGGAAGATTGATCCGCCTGGTCAGGCGACGTTCTTTCGGACGCCGGGCCTCATTTGCGCGCCCGGCGCGAAAATCTCCTGGTCGACGAAGCTTAACGCCCGCATCGCGCAGCCTTCGCGGATCAGCGGCAATTCGTTCGGCTCAGTGTCGAAAGAGATCGAGCCGGAATGCTGGCCGCCGGCGGTCTGTGCGATTGCCTTGCGCAAGGCCGGCTCGATCAGATCGAAGGCGGCGGCACTGGCGCCGACCATCGCGACCGGTGCCGGATCGATCAGCGCGAACAGCGAGCCGAGACCGAAACCCAGCGCTTCGCCGGCCTTGCAGTAGGCCTCGCGTTCCGGCCCATCTTTCTCGCGCGCCCGGGCCGCCAGGGCGCGCATGTCGGCGTCGCTGACGTCGGCGACCGGTTCGCTGTCTTCGCTCATCTGCCTGGCGTTGCGCCAGATGGCGTAGTTGCCGGCATAGGCCTCGATGCAGCCGCGTCGTCCGCAACGGCAGAGCGCGCCGCCTGGACGATGGATCATGTGGCCAAACTCGCCGCCCGAGGAATGCGTGCCGGTGAACAGCTCGCCCTTCAACACTAGCCCCATGCCGATGCCATGCGAAAGCAGGATGGCGATGAAGTCGTCGCGATGGCGGTCCGGCTTGCGCCAGCGCAGAGCCACCGCCATCATATTGCAGTCGTTCTCCACCGTTGCCGGGATGCCGAATTCGTCCTCCAGCATGTCGGCAAAGGCAATGTCGGTCTGCGGCGTGATCGGCGACCACAGCATGGCGCGTGCAGGGGAGTCGGTAATGCCCTGGATAGCTAGGGCGATGCGGGCGACACTGCGGACGTCAAGGTCTGGATCCTCAAGTCGGCGCCGGACGATGGCCATGCATTCGCGGATCAGTTCGTCGCGCGGCATGGTCAGCGTGTCCAGCCGGCGCTGTTCCTCGGCGACCACCTGTCCCGCATAGTCGATAATGGCGGCCGACAGGAAATTCAGCGACAACACCACGGTCAACACCGCCGCAGCTTCCGGGTTGAGGGCGAGGCCGACCTGCGGACGACCGCGTTTCAACGAAACGGGCTCGCTTGCCTTGCTCTCGGCGAGGATGCCTTCCCGTATCAGGTCGGAGGAGATCGCCGATATGGTCGAATGGCTGAGGCCGGTGGTTGCTGCGATCTCAGTACGCGATGGCTGGCCGGCCCGGCGCACCGCCGAGATCACCATCGCCCGGTTGCGCCGGCGCAAATCGTCATGGCGGATTCCGACCGACATCGTTTTGCTTTCCTCCCGGTTGCCGCGGCCGCTCATGAACCGGAAGCCGTCGGTAATGTCCGACAAACAGTGTCGGATGCAGGCAAATAGTGTCAGATGCGGGTGGCGCTGTCATCGTTTATTCCGACGCTCGAAAAAACTCGCAAAGTCATCAAAATCCATCAGAATCGATGTTGACAGCAGCCGGAGATCGGGCCAGTATTTTTTCGAGGCTCGAAAAAATTAGAGCTTCTAAGCTGGTCTTTGAGCCAATTGGTCACGCCGTACGCGGCGCAGGGAGGATATGATGAAGAAATTCACGACCGCCATTCTGGCGGGTGTCGCCATGACGCTGGCGCTGGCGTCGGTGGCGCAGGCTAAAGACAAGGTCATCGGCGTTTCCTGGTCGAACTTCCAGGAAGAGCGCTGGAAGACCGACGAGGCCGCAATGAAGGCGGCCATCGAGGCCGCCGGCGACAAGTATATTTCCGCCGACGCGCAGTCCAACCCCGGCAAGCAGCTCACCGACGTCGAGAGCCTGATCTCGCAGGGCGCCAACGCACTGATCATCCTTGCGCAGGACGCCTCGGCCATCGGGCCGGCCGTGCAGAAGGCGCTGGACGAAGGTATTCCGGTTGTCGGCTACGACCGGCTGATCGAGAACAAGGACGTCTTTTACCTGACCTTTGACAACAAGGAAGTCGGCCGCATGCAGGCCCGCGAAGTGTTCAAGGTGAAGCCGGAAGGCAACTACGTCTTCATCAAGGGCTCGGGTGCCGATCCGAATGCCGATTTCCTGTTTGCCGGTTCGATGGAAGTGCTGAAGGACGCTATCGACAGGGGCAAGATCAAGAATGTCGGCGAGGCCTATACCGACGGCTGGCTGCCGGCCAACGCCCAGAAAAACATGGAACAGTTCCTGACGGCGAACGACAACAAGGTCGATGCAGTGGTCGCGGCCAATGACGGTACTGCCGGCGGCGTCGTCGCAGCATTGACGGCGCAAGGGTTGGCTGGATCTGTTCCGGTCTCGGGCCAGGACGGCGACCACGCCGCGCTGAACCGCATCGCGCTCGGCACACAGACTGTGTCGGTGTGGAAGGATGCGCGCGAGCTCGGCAAGAACGCCGCCGAGATCGCCTCGCAACTGGCCGACGGCAAGCAGATGACCGACATTGCCGGCGTGAAGGATTTCACCACGCCCGGCGGCAATACCGTCAAGTCGCTGTTCCTGACCCCGGTCGCCATCACCAAGGATAACCTCAACGTCGTCATCGACGCCGGCTGGATCAAGAAAGAAGAGGTCTGCGCCGGCGTGGCGGCGGGCACTGTTGCAGTCTGCAACTGAGCCGACGTTTCCGAGACGTCCGAACGCCGCGGCCGCTCGCCGCGGCGTTTTTTCAACAAGAGTTGTTTTTCCGCTTCCGGCGGATAACTTCTAGGCTGCTTCCGGCATCCGCGGCAGACGGCAACCCGGCGGGAGAAACATGATGACCGACACGACTTCCAACACGCCGGTCGACAGCACGGCAGACCGGGCGCGTGAATCCGAGCTCGGCATCGTTGCCCGATTTCTCAAGGCAACCGAACTCGACACGCGCATGCTCGGCATGGTCGGCGCGCTGCTGGTCATCTGGGTCGGGATCCACATACTCTCGGGTGGGCTTTTCCTCACGCCGCGCAATCTCTGGAACTTGTCGGTGCAGACCTCCTCGGTCGCGATCATGGCGACCGGCATGGTGCTGGTCATCGTGATGCGCAACATCGATCTTTCGGTCGGCTCCGTCGAAGGCGTGATCGGCATGGTGATGGGCGTGGCGCAGGCCGAATTCCTCATCCGCGTCATGGAGTTCCAGCTTGGAAATCCCTGGATATGGATCATCGCGCTGGCTGCCGGCGTGGCGCTCGGCCTCCTGATCGGCGCGTTCCAGGGCTTTATCATCGCCTATCTCGAGGTTCCGGCCTTCATCGTGACGCTGGGCGGCCTGCTGGTCTGGCGCGGCATGGCATGGTTGATGACGAGCGGGCGCACCGTCGCGCCGCTCGACGCCACCTTCCAGCTCATGGGCGGCGGGCCGCGTGGCTCGATCGGCGCAACCGCAAGCTGGATCGTCGGCATTCTCGCCTGTGTGGGCGTCGCCTTCATGCTGCTCAACGGCCGGTCGCAGCGCAAGCGGTTCAAATTTCCGCTGCGCCCCGTCTGGGCGGAGACCCTGCTGGGTGTTGTCGCCTGTGCCGCCATCCTCGGCGCTGTCTGGATCGCCAATTCCTATCCCTGGCCGATCGGCATCGTTCGCCAGTACGCCCAGCGGAACGGCATCACCCTCCCGAAGGCGGGCTGTTCATCGCCCATGGCATCGCCATACCGGTGCTGATCGCTGTCGCAGTCGGCATCGTCATGACCTTCATCACCAAACGCACCCGTTTCGGCCGCTATGTCTTTGCCATTGGCGGCAACCCGGAAGCGGCGGAACTCGCCGGCATCAACACGCGCTGGGTGACCATGAAGGTGTTCATGATCATGGGCGTGCTGGCCGCGATCAGCGCGGCGATTGCTTCGGCCCGCCTCAATGCGTCGACCAATGCGCTGGGGACCCTGGACGAACTCCTGGTCATCGCGGCGGCGGTGATCGGCGGCACGTCGCTCGCCGGCGGCTCCGGCACAGTGCTCGGCGCCATGCTCGGCGCGCTTTTGATGCAGTCGCTGCAATCCGGCATGGTGCTGCTCGGCATCGATTCGCCGCTGCAGAGCATTGTTGTCGGCGCCGTGCTGGTGGTCGCGGTGTGGCTCGATACCGTCTATCGCAAACGGGTCTGAGCATGATCCCGCAAGGTGGAAACCGGTTGTCGGACAAGATCATGCTCAAGCAGGATCTATAGGGAGGAAGAACAAGCATGGCAGACAAGACCGCTCCCACGCCGCTGATCGACATGCGCAACATCTCCATCGCCTTCGGCGGCATTCGCGCCGTCGACGATGCCTCGGTCGATCTTTTCCCGGGCGAAGTGATGGCTTTGCTCGGTCACAACGGTGCCGGCAAGTCGACGTTGATAAAAATCCTGTCCGGCGCCTACAAGCGCGATGCGGGCCAGATTTTCGTCAACGGCGAGGAGGCTTCGATCTCCAATCCCCGCGACGCCAAGAAGTACGGCATCGAGACGATCTACCAGACGCTGGCGCTGGCCGACAACGTCGATGCGGCCGCCAACCTGTTTCTCGGCCGCGAGCTGATGACCGGCTGGGGTACGCTCGATGACGTCGCCATGGAGGCCGAGGCGCGCAAGGTGATGGGCAGGCTCAATCCGCGTTTCCAACGCTTCAAGGAGCCGGTCGTAAAGCTTTCAGGCGGCCAGCGGCAGTCGGTTGCGATCGCCCGCGCCATCCTGTTCAACGCCCGCATCCTGATCATGGACGAGCCGACGGCGGCACTCGGGCCGCAGGAGACGGCGCAGGTCGGCGAACTGGTCAGGCAGCTCAAGGCCGACGGCATCGGCATTTTCCTGATCAGCCATGATATTCACGACGTGTTCGAGCTTGCCGACCGCGTCTGCGTCATGAAGAACGGTCGGGTTGTCGGCACGGCGCGCACGACCGACGTCACCCAGGACGAAGTGCTCGGCATGATCATCCTCGGCAAGTGCCCACCCGGCGCCATTCCGGGGCCGGGAGCCCTGAAGATTGCCGCATGAATGAGAATTAGCCGGCTAATCACAAGCCGCCAAAATGTGCCAGCCGTCACCATGCTTTGGCCTCGCCATTGTGTTGGCGTCGGGACTTGCCCATAAAGAGCCGAACCGTCCACGGGACGTATCAGCCATTGAAGAAGCTTTTTCCGACTGTCGCTTTTATCGCCGTCGCGCTGATCAGCCTGACGATGGCGGGTTTTGCGTATTTTGCCACCCAGGAGGCGGCCCGCATTAAATTCGACGCGACGGCGGACGACGCGCTTAACCGGATCGAAAGCCGCATCGACCTGGACCTGTCGCTGCTGCGCTCAACCCGGGCGCTGTTCGACGCGCGCAATGGCGGTATCTCGCAAGGCGAGTTCAAGGCTTTCTTCAACGCGCTCGACATCAACAATAATTTCGCCGGCCTGCGCGGCATCGGCTTCCTCCGCCTGGCGAAAACGGGCAACGAGGCGGCGGTCGAGCGCGACATCCTGCACGATCACGGCGCAAGCCATCCGATCTATCCCGACACGAACTTACCGTGGCGCACGCCCATCGTGCTGTTCGAACCGCTGGATCCGTCCAACAAATCCAGCATCGGCTACGACATGTTCACCGGGCCGGCGCGGCGCGAGGCGATCGAAAGGGCGATGGCCGACGACCAGCAGCACGCCAGCGGGCTGGTGCAGCTCGGCAAGGATACGGGTGCCGCGCAGACCTTTACCGGGTTCCTGGTCTTCGTCCGGCTCAATGTCGAAACCGCGCCGGACGCCGTGAACGCGTCGAGATCCTCGACTGCCGGCTTCCTTTATGCGGCCTTCCGCGCCCGTGATCTGTTCCAGGCCGCGCTCAGCCGGGCACCATTGCTGCCGGTCAATACCGAGATCTATGACGGCACGGTGGACAGCGACAACCTGCTGTTCCAGTCGGAAACGCCGCCTGTTTCGGGCCTCGGCGACAGGCTGCTAGTCACCCGCAAGATCACCGTCGCCGGCCGGCCGTGGGTCGTCCTGTTCAGGCCGACAAGTGCTTTCTCGCAACCTTCCTCGCGCGCCATCCCGGTGATGCTCGGATTGTTCGGACTGCTGCTTGCGGGCGCCATCGCGCTGGTGGCCCGCTATCAGGAGCGGGCCTATGAGGCGGTCTCGCTGCTTCACGAAACGACCGAAAAGAGCCTGCTGGAAAAAGACCTGATGCTGCAGGAGATGAAGCATCGCATCAAGAACTCGATCACGCGGGTGCTGGCAATCGCGCGCCAGACAGCATCGCACACCACCGACGTCCAGGAATTCTCGGCTTCTTTCTCGGCCCGGCTGCAGGCGATGGCGGCTTCCCAGGACATGCTGACGCGCTCACGCTGGCAGAAAGCCGATCTCGGCGACCTGCTGCGCATCGAGCTTGGCCAGGTGTTCGGCAGCGAGCTTCCTGAGGGGCTGTTGTCGGGACCGGAGGTTCTTCTTGACGAAAAAACGACGCAGGCACTCGGCCTCGTTTTTCACGAACTGGCGACGAATGCGCTGAAGCACGGCGAAGCCGGCAATTCAGTCGGTGCGCTGAAGGTCGACTGGTCGCTCGAAGGCCGCGGCGGCGCCCGGACATTGGCTCTCAACTGGCGTGAGGCCGGTCAGAAGAAGCTCGAGACACCGGCAAAGAGCGGTTTTGGCACCAGGCTGATCGATCTCAATGTCACGCGCGAATTGCGTGGCACAATCAGGCGCGATTTTCACGAAGATGGCTTGAACGTGGAAATCAAGGTTCCGCTGCCGGCCTGAAACCGCCGTCTCGTGGGCCGCATCGCGACAGCGCCTTGGAGGTGCAAACGCGGAGACAGGTGGCCTGTCTCCGCGTTTGCTGTTCGCCTGGAGCTCGAAACTAGTTGCAGCGAGCTGTGTAGATCCGGCCGTGACGATCTCTGTACTGGCAGTAGCCATTTTGCAGACGGCGAACGAGCAGACCGCCAATCGCACCAGCGCCGGCGCCGATCAAAGCGCCCTTGCCGCCGCCGACAGCGCCACCAATGAGTGCGCCGCCCACAGTGCCGATACCCACGTTCTCTTCCGTGGTGGTGCAGCCGCTGACCGCAACCACGGCAACCATGGCAATAATCATCTTCCGCATGGAGTCATCCTCACTTTTGTCCTCACTTTAATAAGCTCCAGCCGCCATTTAGCACGAAAGTACGGCCTTCGCCCGCACGATTTCATTGTTGATTAAGATAGTCTTTTTCGGGGCGTGCGCCGTTCGATGCTACCACGAACTTGGAAATCTCCAAGGACGCATCGTTTCAAGCCGATCAAGCAGAGGCGAGTTCGATTCAGATCAGTTGGGACGCGGCGGTCAGAACGATCGCGGCCATAAGCGCGACGGCGGCGAAGCGGAGGGGCGAAGCACGAGGCGCGGGCGCTGCGGACGCGTCGGGATCCTGAAAACCGCCCATCGAGACGCGAGCGGCCTGTTCCAGTCTGTTCAAGTCGGCAGCCGTCAAGGCCCATTCCTTTCATTTTGTGCCAAACTCAATCGATGTCCGGCGGATCGGCACGTTCGGGCAGGATCGGACTTTATGGTGAACAGTCGGTTAAGGTTTG
Organism: Mesorhizobium sp. M0166; assembly: GCF_040322255.1. Lineage (NCBI taxonomy): Bacteria > Pseudomonadati > Pseudomonadota > Alphaproteobacteria > Hyphomicrobiales > Phyllobacteriaceae > Mesorhizobium > Mesorhizobium sp. M0166. Next base: position 84,376 of record NZ_JAMYTD010000016.1, read on the forward strand.
GCGATGCGCAGCATGTCTTCTCGCGGCGACCGCCGTTCGTTCAATCCGTCTCGAAATTGCCGTGTGGAACGACAAGGCGGTATTCGAGGCGGTTCCCGGTGATCTCAAGTGTCGCCGTTCCATTCAATGAAGTGGGCACGACGCGTTCGAGCGCGACGCTGCCAAAACGTTTCTCGCTGCGCTGATTGTCGTTGGCTCCGATCACTTCGGCCCATGTCAGTGACAGCGCAGGCTCGCCAGCGGAAGCTGCCGTCAGATCGGCCGTCACCTCGACGAAACCGTCGCTGCGCGACAGTGCGCCATAGCTGACCGAATTGACGGCGAGCTCATGCATGGCCAAGCCGATGTGCAAGGCGGCATTGGGGTTGAGATATGGATTTGCGCCGCGGAAACGCAGGCTGTGCAAGGGATCCGCGCCGTACCTGCCGACCTGACCGGAAACCAGCTCGCGCAGCGACGCTCCCCGCCAGTTGGATGACGTAACCAAATCCTGCGAGGAGGCCAGCGACTGCAATCGGCCCCGGAAACGCGTCAGGAAATCGTCAATGCTGCCGGAATAACGGCCCGTCTGGGTGGCGATGCTCTGGATGATGGCCAAAAGGTTCTTGGAGCGATGACTGACTTCGCGCAGCAGCGCCTTCAACGTCTGCTCCCGGCGTTTCTGCTCGGTTGTTTCGACCATGGTGGTCACGACGCCCTGCACCGCGCCGGTCTCGCTGCGGTCGGCGTCTATCCACACCTGAAACCAGCGGGCGCCGTCATCGGCCGGCACGCTGAGTTCGAGATGTTGAGGATTGCCGGAGACGATGACGTCGTGCTTGGCGGCGCCGATACGCTCGGCCTGCGCCGACGGCAAGATGCCGTTGTTGTCGGAGGCATCGGAAGTCCATGGGGCGCGCATGTTGCGCGCCCACACCGTCTTCATCTCGCGATCCTGGTACAGGACGGAAATCCCGGCATTGTGCAGTGCATGGAGAAGGGCCCGGCCAAGCTGCATCCCGCTTTCGGCGGGATGCAAAGCGATGATCTCATCACTCTGGCCGCGGTCTTTCATTTTTCCGACTCTGGAACGCATCGGTCAATTTGCTCAACCCATGTCGGGCTGAACGGCTCGCGGAAGAATGGGTTCCAAAAGGAGGAGCCTCGTATCAAGCCTTAAAAAGCGGTCCGCCGAGCGGCATCCCGTTGGAGGACACTGCCCGGCGGTGGCTGGAAACCGTTTGAGGGGTGCGGCTTCCAGTGTTCGCTCGAATGGCCGCTTGGCATTCACGCTCGTCTGATCAGGCCGGCAATAAGCGATATGATCAGGAAGGCGAGAAAGATGAAGAACAATATCTGTGCTATGCCGGCCGAGGTACCAGCGATGCCGCCGAAACCAAGCGCACCGGCGATAATCGCCACGACGAGAAATACGAGCGCCCAGTAAAGCATGATCGATCTCCTTCCAATGCTGCGGTGAAAACGTGATTCGCCTCCGTTTGTTCCACCATTTTCCGAAAAAGACGATGCCGAAAATCTTCAGGGCCCGAATTGCCGCGGTGTCTGAAAAAGGTCCAGTTGATTGCCCCAGTTGGTTGGCAGTGAGTTGAGCCGGCATCACGCCCATCTGATCCGAGGGAGCGGCTATCCCGGCGGCAGCTCGGCCGCCGGCTGTTTCATGCCGCGGCTTTCGCGTGCCGGTCAAAAAACAGGGCCTGGCTGATAAGCGCCTTGACCATGTGCGGATTGAACGGCTTGGTGACGAGGAAAGCCGGTTCCGGCCGCTCGCCGGTGAGCAGGCGCTCGGGAAAGGCGGTGATGAAGATCACCGGCACCGAGGTCGACGACAGGATCTCATTGACGGCCGCGATGCCCGAACTGCCGTCGGCGAGCTGAATATCGGCAAGCACCATCTTTGGCCTCGCCTTGCCGAACATCGCCACCGCCTCGGCATGGGTGCGCGCCGTTCCGACGACGCGGTGGCCGAGGCTTTCGACCATTTCTTCGATATCCATGGCGATCAGCGGCTCATCCTCGATGATCAGCACGTCGGTTGCCACCTGACGGGAGATCTCGTTGCTCGCCTGCGCGAGGAGTTCGGAGAATTCCTGTTCGTCGACGTCGAGAATCTCCGCCGCCTCGTCTTCGCTGAAGCCTTCGACCGCGACCAGCAGAAAGGCTTGGCGGGGACGAGGCGCAATTGCATTCAGATTGGCCGCGGCGCGCTGTTCCCATGCCGACTGGGCATGCTCCTGCGGAACGCGAATGGCCACCGAGGTGAAGAGCTTGGCAAAGACCTTGTAGAGCGCGATGCGGTCGTTCGATGCGTTCGGAAAGATATCGACATCGGCAATGATGGCCTCGAGCATTGCGGCGACCAACGCGTCGCCGCTCTCCTGCGATCCGGATACGGCGCGCGAGAAGCGGCGCAGGAACGGCAGGTGCGGAGCGATGGTTGCTGATAGGCTCATATCGGACGTCTCCCTCATATGACGTGATTGCATGTTCATGTTATAGCTAAAAACGGTTCGCAAGCCCAAAGTTAGAAACGCGGGTTGCGCGAAAAAGTTCCGGTCATGCGGAACTAAGTATGGGGGCTGGCGTTTAGGGCGGGGTTGGGCAACCAGACGAGGCTGCCGCTTGCCGTGCGTTATGTGTTGAAGGGCGGCTCAAGGCTGGGACAAAGGGCGAAATGAAGAACATGACGAAAGCTACCACGGCTGGCGTGGGCAACGGGCGCCGGGCTGCTTCCCGCGACCCGCTTGGGCCGAATTCGGAAATCGGCCGCAAACTCAAACAATACTACGACGAGCTGGTCTCCGACAATGTGCCGGATCGCTTCGCCCAACTGCTCAGCCAGTTGGAAAAGGCCGAACCTGTACAAAAGAAGGACTGAGGCATGGCGGCCGTCTCCCAGGGCTTCAAGACCGACTTGCTCGGCTCGATCCCGAGCCTGCGGGCTTTTGCCGTGTCGCTGACGCAAAACGCCGACAAGGCTGACGACCTGGTGCAGGAAACGTTGGTCAAGGCCTGGGACAAGCATGAAAGCTTCCAGCCCGGCACCAATCTGAAGGCATGGCTGTTCACAATCTTGCGCAACGAATTCTATTCGCAGATGCGCAAGCGTGGCCGCGAGGTGCAGGACAGCGATGGCGTCATGACGGCCAGGCTTGCTGTTCATCCGGCCCAGCACGGCCAGCTTGACCTCGAGGACTTTCGGGGCGCGCTCGAGTTGCTGCCCGAAGACCAGCGCGAAGCCATTATCCTCATCGGCGCGTCGGGCTTCTCCTACGAGGAAGCGGCCGAGATCTGCGGCTGCGCCGTCGGAACGATCAAGAGCCGCGTCAGCCGCGCCCGCACACGGCTGCAGGAAATCCTGAAGATCTCCGGTGAAGACGAATATGGCCCGGACGCAATTTCGGCTCAGGTAACGGGATCGACGGCTGCGTGAAGCGCGGGCGTGTTCGAACCGCTCCGCGCCTCAGCGAAGCGGCGTGCGCCTGCAGGCCGTTACCACTGCCTCAACGAGATCGTCTCCCGAATAGGGCTTGGTGACCAGCCTGACGCCGGGAAAAGTTTTCTTGATCTCGTCGGTATCCGAATAGCCCGAGGCGAACACGAACGGGATGCCCGCTTCACGCAGCCGCGAAGCAAATTGGAGCGTCGAAACGCCGCTCAGCATGAGGTCGACGATGGCCACATCGAACTGCGCGGCAATGTCTTGCTGTTCGATCTCGGTCAGATCACGGGCGATGACCACATCCAGCGCGCCGTAGTCGCGGCAAAGCTGCTCGATATCCATGGCAATCAGGAACTCATCTTCCAGGATAAGAATCCGCAAACCGTCAAGCGATGGGCGCACGCAGCAATATCTCCTCAAACGCGTCTCTATCGTGAAACGGGGAAGTCATGATGGTTATTTGGCATGCTGTCATTTAAAAAAAACGCGCTGGCGCGGATGCGTCGGCCCCGGCCCATGCAAGGCATTTGCAACGCGCGCTGCCGGAGATAGGGTTAGAAGAGGTTCGTGCCGGAACCTTGGGGTCTGTCGGGCGTTTCGACCGAGCAAAAAGCATGGAGAGTGAAGCAATGGCGACTGCCACAGGAAAGGCCGCGAACGAAGCCCGCACGAATTCCGATATTGAGGCCGACATCGCACAACTGAAGGCCGACATCGACCAACTTACCAAGCTGTTGGCCAAAACTGGCGAACATGGCTATGGAGCTGCAAGGCGAGCCGCCGCCGAAAGCGTCGAGCAGTTGCGAACCCAGGGCGAGGCGGCCTTCGACAGCCTGCGCAGCAACGCCAGGGACATCGAGGCGCAGATGATAGCCCATATGCGCGAAAAGCCGGTGACTTCGCTGGCGATCGCCGCAGGCGTCGGATTCCTCTTCGCGCTTCTCGCGCGCCGCTAGTTCTGCACGCATGGGAATGCTTGCATCGCTGATCTCGGGCATCGCCTCGGGCGAAACCATTGCAGCGGTGCAACGCGCGCGCGTCGCTGCGATTGTCTATTCGGTCGCAGCGCTCGCGGCGCTGTGCGGCCTCGGCTTTCTCGTCGGGGCGGCCTATATCTGGGCGGTGGCCCGCTATGGGCCGATGGCAGCTTCCCTGAGCTTCGGGATCGGCTTTCTGGCAATCGCCGGTCTCATCTTGCTCGTTTACCGGATATCGGCCGGCTCGCGCGCCAGGCGCCGGGCGAAGCGACGCAACGCCGACATGAAGGCTATCGGCATCACTGCGGCACTCGCCGTGCTGCCGGCGCTGCTCAAGGGCAAAGGTGGCCTGGCGAAGGGCGGGTTGGGCGCCATTCTCGGCCCGGCGATAGCACTCGCTGCCTACGCCATCTACCGCGAGAACGTGAAGCGCGGCTCGGATGATCCGGATACCGGCAAACGGGATAGTTCGGAGGGATAGTTCGGGGCAAACGATTCTGGCGCCCGGTCGCAAAATGCTGGCGTCACAAATCGAGCGGAATCGATATTTCGGCAACCACGCCATCCGGCCGGAATTCGTGGGTCACCTCGCTGGAAATGACCTTGGCCAGGCTGCGGCGGATCAGGATCGAGCCGAAGCCATGGCGTTCGGGCGGCGCAACGCGTGGGCCGCCGCTTTCGCGCCAGGCCAGCAACAGACGCCGTGCACCCTTCCCGCCTTGTACCTTCCAATCGAGATCGACCTTTCCGGAGGAAACCGAGAGCGACCCGTATTGCAGTGCGTTGCTTGCCAGTTCATGCAGGATCAGTCCGAGCCCGACTGCCTGGTCGGGTGAGAGCAGGACATCGGCGCCGGAGATCGCCATCCGCGATTGTCCGGCGGCTTGGAACGGCTTTACCTCGATCTGCACCAGCTCGCGGATGCCGATGCCGCGCCACTCGCGGTCCGACAGCAGGCTGTGCGCAACGCCCAGTGCCTGCAGCCTGGCGCCGAAGGCTTCGAGGAATTCGCTTGGCTGGCGGGCATGGCGAACGGTCTGCGTCGCCAGCGCCTGTACGGTTGCCAAAGTGTTCTTGACGCGGTGATTGAGCTCGCGCAGCAACAGTCGTTGACGTTCGTCGCCAAGCTTGCGTTCGGTGATGTCGTAATTGACGCCGAAGATCAGCGTCGGCTTGCCCTCGCCGTCGCGCTCTATGACGCGGCCGCGCGTTGCGATCCATCGCGGCGGATCGAGGCCTTTGACACGGTATTCGCCAAAATAATCGTCGCTGCCGGTCAGCGCGTCGCGAAAGCGTGTTTCGGTCTGGTGAACGTCGCGCGGGTCGATGGCGGTCAGGATGTCGCGCGCCCTCAGCCGGTTCGACTTCGGCAGGTTGAACAATTCAGACAGCAGGACATCGCAGTCGATCATGTCGCTGCGGATATCCCATGCCCAGCTGGCAAGCGAAGCCGCGTCGAGTGCGATAGCGCGCCGCTTTTCCTCTCGAACCAGTGCGGCCTTGGCTATCGCCGCGCTACGTGTTGCATCCTTCAGCGTGAACAGGCTGGCGGCGAGGCCAGCCAGCGCCGACAGCTGGTCGAGTTGGACAGAGGAGGGACGTGCGTGCGGCTTCCGGTCGAGCACGCACAGCGTGCCGATCAGCGCGCCGTCGATTACGATCGGCACGCCTGCGTAAAAGCGGATATGATGCTCGCCGGTGACCAGCGGATTGGCTTTGAACCGCAGATCCGCAGCCGCGTCGGCCACCACCATCGGCACGTTGCCGGCTGCGATGGTATAGGCGCAGAACGATGTCTCGGTTGCGGTTTCGGTCTCGTCGAGGCCGATACAGGACTTGAACCACTGCCGCTCGGCGTCGACCAGCGTGATCAGTGCGACAGGCGTTTGCATCGCCGAAGCGGCAAGACCGCCGATACGATCGAAATCAGGGTCGGCAGCCCTGTCCAGCGCGTCGAGGCCGTGCAGCACGGCAAGACGGTCCGCGGCGCCCACCACACGGCGAATATCGGCCGGCAGGCCCGGCGTGTTCTGGCTATTGTCGTCCACTATGCCCCCGGTGGCCGGCTCCGCTGATTGGTCAGGCCAACCGGCCGGTTTGCCGCCTTGCAGAGCCGGAACTTTCGCAGCGGGGGACCGTTACCAGCCAACGCCCCGCTAGTCATGCCTGCCGGCGCCAAATATGGAGCCAGACAATGCCAAAAACCATTCCTGAAAACAAAGCCCGTCAAGGGGGGCGGGGCCGGCATGTCCTTCGTATCCTGATCGCCGCGCTGTTGCTGGCTTTTATCGCCTGGGGCGTCGCCGAAATCTACGGCTGGATGATCGAGACGCCGAAGACCGAACAGGGCAACACCCCCAGCGGCTAGGCTCTTTCCATCGCCCGTGCCAGCTCGCATCACGCAACCCACATCACGCATCCCACGTCAGGCAACCTTTGCCTCGGCGGCACGCGCCGGGACGAGAACATTCAACGCGCGCGGATGGATTTCGACGGTCGTCTCGCGATCGAGCTTTACCAGTTCGCCGTCCATGACGGCCTGAACTTTCCTGTTCGTCGAATGGATTTTCAAAACGGCGCGGTTTGCCTGATGGATTTCGACATGTTCGTTGCCGCGCCATTTCCCACGGGCGACGTCAAAGAGGAACCGGATCAATTCGCCGCGCCGCCGTGCCACGGTGACATAGATGCCCAGCACGCCGCCTGCAGGATCATCGGCATAGGGCAGGTGGCCCTCGCCGAACAGATTGTTGGTGATGCCGATGCCGGTGATCCGGGTTCTGATCTCGGCCTCGCCGATCGTCAGCGTTACGTTCATCGCCGGTGGATTGTTGATCGTTGCCCAAGCGGCTCGCACCGAGGCGCGCATCTTCCCCAGCCGCGAGCCGAATTCCATCTTCTGGCGCAGTTGCACCATCCTGGCGTGCATGCCGATCGAGAATTGATGTACGAAAGGCCGGCCGTTGGCTGTTGCAACGTCAATCGCCATCACCTCGCCGTCGGCAAACGATTTCAGTGCCGCATCGAGGGTCTGCGGAATACCGAGGCCGCGCGCAAAAAGGTTCATTGTGCCAGCCGGCAGAATTGCCAGCGCCTTCTCCCCATTCATCAAACGGGCTGCCGCGGCCGAAATGGTTCCGTCGCCGCCGCCAGCCAGCACGACGTCGATGCCGCGCCTGGAAGCTACGCCGTCCAGCGTGGCAACGATATCCTTGCCGGCGACGATTTCGATATCGATCGAGTGGCCGGCAGTCTCAAGCGTGCTGCGCATCCGACTGGCGAAGGCCTCAAGATCGATGGTGCGCAGGGTGCCCCCGTCCTTGTTCAGCACCGCTGCAAACCGCATGGCCGTTCCATTTTACAGCACCTATCAGGCCGGGACGGGGCCCCAGCCGGGAGTGGAACGGGGCGGCCGGGAAAATGTTCCTTTCGACCAGCGCGGCGAATCCGAGAACCATTGACATCGCACCGGGTGCACCACGGCTTTTTTCGGAACAACAGTGTGGTCACAACGTTGTGAACATGCAGAAGACGCTGCGCCCGCAGTGACGCCAGGCGGGCAGGGCGTGCACGAAATCCGACGAGGAGACACTGAGATGATCCGCACCCTTTTAACCACGACAGCAGTCGCAACATTGATTGCGACGGGTGCATTTGCGCAATCGGCGACGACCCCGGCGCCGGCGCAACCACCCGCCGCCGAGGATACCGCTCCGGCGATACGTGCCGAGGGCAGCCTTGCCACCAACATCATCGGCGAATCCGTCTATAATGGCACCGGCGATGATGCCCAGAATATCGGCAAAATCAGCGATATCGTCTTCGACGAGCGCGGCGAGGTAAAATCCGTCGTCATCGGCGTTGGCGGTTTTCTTGGCATAGGAACCAAGAACGTCACTTTCGACTACAAGAAGATGCAATGGGCCGAAAGAAATGGCGACCGTTGGCTGATAGCGCAAACGACGAAGGATGAGTTGACGGCTCAGCCGGATTTCGACCGGAGACCTTACGATCCGCCTCCGCCACCAGCTTCGGCCGATAATGCGGTGCCTGCCGCCCCTTCCACCAGCGCGCAAAATACAACCCCTGCGCCTGCCGCGCCGGCTGAGCCAGTGAAGCGCGCCGAAGGCAATCTCGCCACCAATATCATCGGCGAGACCGTCTATAACGGCACCGGCGACGACGCCCAGAACATCGGTGACGTGAACGACATCGTCATCAACAAGGAAGCCAAGGCGCAATCGCTGATCATCGGTGTCGGCGGCTTCCTCGGCATCGGCGAAAAGAACGTCGCGTATGATTTCGACAAGGCGCAGTGGGCCGAGAGGAACGGCGATCGCTGGCTGGTCGCGCAAACGACCAAGGAAGAGCTGCAGGCGCAGCCGGACTTCAACCGCAAGGCCTATGATCCGGCCCCGGCAACCACTGCCGCGGCTACTGCGCCCGCCACCGTCACGCCTACCGTGACGGCCAGCAACACCGCGACGACCAAAACCACCGAGACGACCAGCAAGACGGCTCAAAACGCTCCGGCAGCGGCGCCTCCGGCTAATTCCACGGCCGACCAGACCAAGACCGGGTCGATCGACAAGTCGACGCTAACCGAAATGCCGATGGGCGAAATCCGGGCTGAGGATCTGGTTGGAACAACCGTTTACGGCGCCAACGATGTCAACGTCGGCAAGATCGGCGATATCGTGCTGGGCGGCGACAAGAAGGTCGACGCGATCATCATCGATGTCGGCGGCTTCCTAGGCATCGGTTCGAAGGAAGTGGCGGTTGGCATGGACAACCTGAAATTCATGACCGACAAGAACGGCAAGCGCTATCTCTACACGAACTTCACCAAGGAGCAGCTCGAGGCGCAGGCCCCCTACGACAAGGCCACCTATGCGCAAAATCGCGACAAACAGCGTATGATGATGCGCTAAGCTGCACACAGGCCGACAGAGAAGCCCGCGCCGGCAACGGCGCGGGCTTTACTTATATCGAGGGAAAGCCGGCGACATGGCCGGCAACGCCATCGTCCGTTAATTCGGCGAGCGCCAGAGACTGGTCGAGATGCTCGGCCCGCCAGGTGAGCAACTTCTCGGCAAATTCCAACCGCGCCGGCAGATAGGCTGGATCATCAGCGACGTTGGTCAGCTCGCCGGCATCCTTTTCCAGGTCGAAGAACAAGGGCGGCAGGCCGCCGCCGAAATGCACATATTTAAACTTTTGCGTGCGGACGACGGCGAGATTGCACTGACGCGGACCGATGCCGAAATACCGTTCGGCATCACCATCCGCGATCGAGCGGAAATCGAACTCCCAATGCGCCGCATCGCGCCAATTGTCCGGCTCCGTTGCGTCCAGGAAAGGCGCCAGCGAGCGGCCGTCGAGATGCGGCAGCACTTCGCCGCCAGTGAGCTCGAGCCTAGTGAGATCGAGCAAGGTCGGCGCCAAATCCACCGCCTCGGTGAAGCGGTCGACGCTGCTGCCGACAGCCTTGCGGCGGCGCGGATCGCGAATGATCAGCGGAATATGGAAGCTGCCGTCGAAGAAGCCGCCTTTGCCCAGCATGAAATGATCGCCCATCATCTCGGCGTGGTCGGAGGTCAGCACGATGACGGTGTCGTCCCATGCATCGGCCGCCTTGACCGCTTGCCAGACACGGCCAAGCTGCGCGTCGACCTCCGAGATCATGCCGTAATAGAGCGCCCGGATGCGGCGAAAATTATCGTCGCCCCAGTCGCGCACCTTGCCCTCCGAGCCGGGGCGGAATTTCGACCGTTCGTGCCGGTCAAATTCAAAGGCGAGGTAGGGGTGGCTTGCTGCTTCGGCCTGCCAGCTTTTGGCGCGGTCAAAAGCTGGACCGATGGCCGGATCGTACATGGTGTTGTAAGGCGCCGGCACGATGAAGGGCGGGTGGGGGCTGATGAAGGAAAGGTGCGCGAACCACGGCGTATCGTGCTCCTGCTCGCCGAGCCAGCGGATGAATTCGCCGGCCAGGAAGGCCGACGGCGTCTCGTCGTTCGAATAGATTGGCGGAGCGTTGCTGACCCCGCCGTCGTTTTCCAGGATTTCGCCCACCGGGCGGTGAATGGCGGGGGAGCCGGCGCCGGCATCGACGCCGCGCGCCTTGAGCCATGACAGCCAGGGCTTCTGGTGCTCGGGCAGAAGCTGGCGCACGGTGAAGCCGGGCAGCACGCCTTCATAGCTCTTCAGCTGCGGGTCGCCAGGCGCCAGCGTGCGCGGGTCGCGCGCCATGTCGGTATAACCGAACAGCGTCGGATCATAGCCAAGGGCGCGCGCCCAGAGCGCTATGTTGCCGTGGCGGGCATCGAGCGGTGTGCCGTTGCGGCAAACACGATTGTTCATCTGGTAGAGGCCGGTGTAGAGGCAGGCGCGCGCCGGCGAGCAAGGTGCGGCGCCGCCATAGTGCTTCGGGAACAGAACGCCCTCGGCAGCCAGCGCGTCGGCATTCGGCGTCCTTACCACCTTGTGGCCAGCGGCTGACAGGCAGTCGCCGCGCCATTGGTCGCAGGTGATCAGGAGAATGTTGGGGCGTTTTCCCGTCAACCGCGGTATCCTCACGCTGGCTACATGCGTCATTCATGGAGCGCAATTTCGGCGAGTATGCAAGCCGGTCCGGTTCGCCGAATGGTGAACAAAACCTGCTTGATCGTTCACTTTAACAGCACAGTCCATTCTGTATTTGCCGCCTTTGCGGCCAGGAGGCGGATCCTCATATTTGCGTGGACAGCGGCAAGAGCCGCACCACCACACACAAGGGAAGGAGCAGAAACATGCTCGACCAGGTCAAGGGCCTGCATCACGTCACCTCGATGGCCAGCAATGCACGCCAGAACAACGAATTCTTCACCGGTACACTCGGCCTGCGCCGGGTCAAGAAAACGGTCAATTTCGATGCACCCGATGTCTATCACCTCTATTACGGCGACGAGGTCGGCACGCCCGGCTCGGTGATGACCTATTTCCCGTTCCCGAACATCGGCAAAGGCCGCCATGGAGTCGGCGAAGTCGGCACCACCGCTTACTCGGTGCCCGAGGGCACGCTCGGCTATTGGGAGAAACGGTTTGCCGAGCAAGGTGTCACCGGGCTGTCCCGCGAGGAGACGTTCGGCGAGAAGCGTCTTGCGTTCGCCGGTCCCGACGGCGACGGGTTTGCGCTGGTCGAGGACAAAGCGGACAGCCGTGTGCCATGGGCCAAGGGTGGCATTCCCACCGACGAGGCGATCCGCGGCTTTCACTCGGTGTCGCTTAGGCTGAAAGATGGCGGCGCCACCGAAGAGCTGCTGAAATTCATGGGTTATGAGGAGCTCGACAAGTCCGGCAACGTCAGGCGGCTGGCGGTGAAGAGCGGCAACGGCGCCGACGTCGTCGATATCGAATCGCTGCCGGGGGCCGGCTTCGCCAATCTCGGCGCTGGCTCGGTCCACCATGTCGCTTTCGCCGTCGAGAACCGCGCCAAGCAGCTCGAAGTGCGCAAGGCGCTGGTCGATACAGGTTATCAGGTGACGCCAGTGATCGACCGCGATTATTTCTGGGCGATCTACTTCCGCACACCGGGCGGCGTGCTGTTCGAAGTCGCCACCAACGAGCCGGGCTTCGACCGCGACGAGGATACCGCCCACCTTGGCGAGGCGCTGAAACTGCCGTCGCAACACCAGCATTTGCGACCCTATCTCGAGCAGCATCTGCAGAAACTGGAAGACTGAGGGCAAGGTCATGAGCAAGGATTCATATATTCACAAAGTGCTGCCCGGTTCGCCGGGCGGACCGTTGCTCTTCGTCTTCCACGGCACCGGTGGCGACGAGGCCCAGCTTCTGTCGCTTGGACGCGATCTCGCGCCCCAAGCGACGATCGTCGCTCCGCGCGGCGATGTCTCAGAACAAGGCGCCGCACGCTTCTTCCGCCGTACCGGCGAGGGCGTTTACGACATGGGCGACCTCACGCGAGCGACGGACAAGATGGCCGGCTTCGTCAAGGCGCATGTCGAGGCGGCAAGGCCATCTTCGGTGCTCGGCCTCGGTTACTCCAACGGCGCCAACATCCTGGCCTCGGTGCTGTTTACCGAACCGTCGCTGTTCGACGCAACGGTGCTGATGCATCCGCTGATCCCGTTCGAACCGAAGGTCAAGGGCAGCCTTTGCGGCAGCCGCATCCTGGTCACCGCCGGCAGGCGGGACCCGATCTGTCCGCCTGATTTGACGGCGCGCCTCGAAGCCTATTTGCGCGCCGATGGCGCCGATGTCACAGTCGAGTGGCATGACGGCGGCCATGAGGTGCGGCCGAGCGAGATCGAGGCGGCGCGGCGGTTGTTCGCCGTGGCGTCGGATGAAAGGACCGCAAGCCATGTCTGACCTATTGCCGGAGATTGAACTGGAGGACCGCGGCTCGAAGGGCCGCTACTTCCTGCGTGGGCCGGGCGGCGCCGAGGCGGAGATGACCTTCACCAAGATCGGTGAGCACCAGATCATCATCGACCATACCGAAGTGCCGGATGCATTTCGCGGCCAGGGCGCGGGGCTTCGCCTGGTCAGCCGTGCCGTCGAGGATGCACGTGCGGTGGGCAAGACGATCATCCCGCTTTGCCCGTTCGCCAATGCTCAGTTCCGCCGCCATCCGGAATGGGCGGACGTGCTGAAGCGGTAAGGCACAGCCTCGACGAATGTCGAAAGAAGGGGTGCGCGGCTTTACCGCGTGCCGCTTTGGCTATTGGGGGCGTACAAACGCAAGGGGCAAACATACGGGATTTGCGCAGAGCGCCAACCTTGCCTAAGTATTGCCAGCAACCGGCTCGCCGTCCGCGGTCCGATCACGTCAACCGAATGGCCCTCCATGACCGAATCCGATCTCGTTCCCGTCTTCGACGGCCACAACGACACGCTGCTCAGGCTCTACCAGTCGAAGGATGCGGACGTCGAAAAGCTGTTCGTCGAGGGGACGCCGGGTGGCCATATCGACCTGCCGCGCGCGAAGAAAGGCGGGTTTGCCGGCGGCATGTTCGCGATCTTCCCGCCGCCTGTCGAGAAATCCAAACGCGGCGCGGTGCCGCTGGCGCCGAGCGACAGCGAGCCCTTGCCACCCGAGATCCCGCGCGCCGATGCGCTCAACTCGACGGTAGCGATGGCCTCGATCCTGTTCAGGCTGGAGCGGGCTTCGGCCCTTACTATCTGCCGCAGCGCCGGCGATGTGAGGAAGGCGATGGCGCAAGGCTCGATTGCGGCGGTGTTCCATATCGAAGGGGTCGAGGCGATCGACCCAGAGCTCACCCTGCTCGACGTTCTCCACGCAGCCGGCCTGCGCTCGCTCGGCATCGTCTGGAGCCGTCCCAATGCCTTCGGCCACGGCGTGCCGTTCCGCTTCCCGTCGTCGCCCGATACAGGGCCGGGGCTGACCGATGCCGGTAAGGCGCTGGTGAAAGCCTGCAACCAGCTGAAGATCATGATCGATCTTTCGCATCTCAACGAAAAAGGTTTCCGTGACGTCGTCGAGATCAGCGACGCACCGCTGGTCGCGACCCATTCCAACGTGCACGCGATCTGCGGCCATTCGCGCAACCTCACCGAATGGCAGCTCGGCGCGATCCGCGATTCGGGCGGCATGGTCGGGCTGAACTTCGCCACCGGGTTCCTGCGTGAGGACGGCAGGATGAACGCCGACACCAGCCTCGACATCATGGTGCGCCATGTCGACTCGCTGCTGCAGGCATTGGGCGAAGACGGCGTCGGCCTGGGCTCGGATTTCGACGGCGCCATGATCCCGGCCGTGATAGGCGACGTTGCTGGCCTGCCAAGACTGCTCGACGCGTTCGCGGCACGCGGCTTCGGGCGCGCGCTGATCGAGAAGATCGCCTATCGCAATTGGCTCGGCATGCTGGAAAAGACCATTGGCTAGGGCACCCAAAGTACGCGCCGCTCCGGTTCTCGAAACCACAATTTTCGACTCGGCCTGACCTGAATCTCAACACGCCCCTGGGCGAGTTATTCGAAACCCATGCGCTTCAGCCAGTCCTGACCGACGCGGCGATCGCGGATGATCGGTAGCGGATCCGTCGAATCCAGCCGCGCGCAAATGCGGTAGACCTCGAGCGTCTCGGCATTCATCTCGCCGCGTTTGTAGAAGAACATGGCCGCGGCATAGCGGGTGCGGCCCGACCATTTTTCGCCGAGCGGCGTGTTGATCAGCTGCCACTGTTCGGCGGCTTCGGCGTCGTCCTCATGACGTTCGGCTTCGTCGGACATGCTCAGAAATCCGCAGGCGGGCTGGCGGTGCGGCGATCAAGGCTGACGAACGGCCGCGGCACCAGTTTGGCACGCTTCATCGGCTTCTGGTACTGCAGCTCGCGCATGGCATAGATCTCGACCCAGAGGTCCGCTGCAGAGGGCTCGGGGGCAAATCTGGTCCACGCATCGCCGGGTCGCTACCTTTCGCCGACGGTGCCTTCGACCTCGGTTTCTCCAAGGATCCCTATCTCGACGTGAACATTGGAACTTGGCAGCCATGCAGAAGTTGCTTGACAGTGGTGAGCACCGTTCCACTGATCTTCGGGGCCGAAAGCCGGTCGGCTAGCCGGCGATGCTGGAGACCATCACCGCTGGAGACCATCACCGCTGGAGACCATCACCCGATGAAGACGACAGAGGCGCGCGAAGCCTTCCTCGAACCGGCGCGAAAAAGCGACTCCGAAAAGCGCGGCCGCAAGGCGTCGAAGGAGACAAGGCAGCTTCAACTGATCGAAGCGACAATCGATTCACTGGCCAAGCGCGGCTTTTCGGAGACGACGATGGCCGACGTCGCAGACGGCGCCGGCCTATCGCGCGGCATCGTCAATTTCCATTTCGAGAGCAAGGAGAAGCTGCTCGTCGCCACTTTGCAATACATGTATGACGAGTATTCGGCGCATTGGCGCAGCGCCTTGCAAAAGGCCGGAGATGACCCTGCCCGCCAGTTGCAGGCATTGGTCGCGGCTGATTTCGATCGCTCGATCTGCAACAAGCGCAAGCTGGCTGCCTGGTGTGCCTTCTGGGGCGAGGCCAAATCGCGGCCGAAATATCAGGCCCTGAGCAGCGCACGTGATGCCATCTACCAGCACATCTTCATCGATCTTTGCGCGGCGCTCCAGCGGGCGCTGGCACTCAGCGCCATGCTGGATGGTCTGTGGCTGCGTTTGATGATGGGCACCGAAGACACCACACGCGAGACGGCGCTGCAGGCCGCGAACGAATTCCTGTCGGCGGCATTCCCCAAGCACTATCCGAAATCTGCAGCCAGCGCTGCCAAGCCGGCGTGAACAATCAAAAGAGGATGGAACAGCAATGAAGACATTGACGCGACCTCTGAGAGCGCTGGTGGCTTCGGCTGCGGCGCTGGGGCCGGACAAGGACCTCGTTTTGTTTGACCAGTCCCGTTACGAGGACCCCGGCTCCCATCCTCAGCCGGTGGCGCCGGAGCTCAAACAGCGGATGATCGCGCAATTCGAGAAGATCAAGGCCGGCTGTTGAACTCCGAGATCGAACGAGCCGATGTGGTCGTCGTCGGCGCCGGCTTCACCGGCCTTTCGGCGGCGCTTGAGCTGAAGAAGGCCGGCGTCGATTTCGTGCTGCTCGAAGCCCGCGACCGCGTCGGCGGACGCGTCGAAGCCATGCCGAACAGACTTGGCGAGCGCATCGACAGCGGCGGCCAGTTCCTGTGCGATGACATGCCGGAAGTGATGGCGCTGGTGCGCGCGCGCGGTAAGACGCTGGTCAAGACGCATTTCACCGGCGAATTCATCACCCAGCCACGGATGAGCGAGGCGCAAGCCGCGCGCACGTATGGCGCCGCGATGCGAATACGGGAGCGGATGAACGCGATTGCACCCGACGACCCAGCCATTGCCGGTTTGACCATGGCAGCATGGCTCGATCGCCAGAACGATCCCAGCGAAGCCAAGGCGGCCTTTCATTCGCTGATCGAGGGCCTCTGGTGCCTGGCGATGGAAAGGCTGCCGCTGTGGTATGTCATCGACAATGATCGCCGTATCACCAACGAGGTGTCGGAACTGCAGTATTTCGTGCGCCAAACCATGTATTCGCTGGCGGACGATCTGGCCCTGGACCTCGGCGATCGCCTGCGGCTAAGCACGCCGATCAAAAGCATAGAACACGGACCGGAAGGGGTTCGCGTCGTCTCGGCTGCAGGCTCAATCGAGGCACGGACGGTGCTGGTCGCGGTCCCGCCGATGATGGCCTCGAAAGTGGAGTTCGTGCCGCTGCTACCGGCTGCGCTGGCAGGAGCGCTCGGCGTCTGGCAAAGCGGCGCGGTGATCAAGATGCTGGCACGTTATCCCAGGGCCTTCTGGCGAGACAGGGGCTTGAGCGGCATGGTGATGTGGCGCGACCCGCACGGGCTTTTTGCCTGCGACGCCAGCAATGACGACGCTCATCCAGCGCTTGTCGTCTTCATCGGCGGGCCGCTGGCCCGGCGCTGGCACGAACTGGGCGAGGCGGCACTGCGCGCCAAGGTGACATCAAAACTGGAGGAAGCACTCGGCGCCGAGGCGGCCGGCTTCTCAGATCTCAGCTATCGCGACTGGACGGACGATCGCTGGAGCGGCGGCGGCTACAGCGATCTGATCGTCGATGCGACGGCAACTGATGCCGAACGCATTATCCGTGCGGGTGCGTCGCCGATCCATTTCGCCTCGTCGGAGCTGTCGCCATCATTTCCGGGCTACGTCGAGGGTGCAATCGTCGCCGGGCGCGTTGCTGCACTGAAAATTATTCAGTCGGCCATCACCAGCGGAGCTTCAGAGTCATAAGCGAGGGGGATCGAACTGTCGACCGGGATCGACGCGCGCTGCCACGAACTCGGCCTGCTGGTCCGGCCACTGATCAACATGTGCGTGATGTCGCCGCCGCTGATCATCACGCGCGAGCAGATCGACGAGATGGTGTCGATCCTGCGCGAAGACATTTCGCGCACGATGGACGATCTGCGCTGGGAGAGCATATGGCAGGGATAAGCGCTTGTCGCTGCAGCTCGCCATTGCTGACGGCGGTCGTCAACGCTTACGCTGTGCGGCAGGGCCTTGATCGCCTACGTCCGGCCGCATCTCTGGGGAAACAAAGCATTAAGCCGCTGAACATCCTCAGACGATGGCCCTGTCCCAGCCGCCATAATGCGCAGCGCTGCGTGTGCCGCGCGGCAGGCTGAGCCCGACCAGCAGCGCTCCGATCGCCAGATTGGCGAGGCTTGCCGCCGCACCGCCGGCGAGGATGAACGGAGAGAGGGCGATCCAGGCGCCGAGCGCGATGTTCAGAAAGCGGACGGCTCGCGCCACCTCGGCCATCGCGGTGACGGCGACCATGATGACCAGGCAGCCGATCACATGGTCGCTGAAATAGAGCGGCGGGCTTGTGCCGAAGGCGAGCGGCGTGATCATCAGCAGGGCACCGGCGAGCGTGCTGGCAACAAGGGTCCACGGGAAGTTCACCCCGCCGGTGACGAAGTCCCGCGCCACTGCCGACAGCGGCCGGTCGAGGTCGGGCGTCGGCGTCTGGTCCTCCGAAAGTGCCGGGCCTCCGCACCAGAATGTCCGCCAGAACGGCTCTCCCGCCTGTTTCGCACGCCAGAGATACTGGCAGCTCGCCAGCACCTCGTCGACCGAATAGGGGATGAGCACGACCGCGACGGCAGCCTGGACGATGCAGAGCGTGCACAGCGCCCCGATGAGCGGTGGTTGGATGATGATGAAGCTGACGCTGACCACGCCGAGCGGGACGACCAGCAGGCCGAACAAAAGCACCATCCACGGCATGGTGCGCCAGCGGCGGCGGTCACCGATCGCGCCGGCGAGGATATCCAGCGCATAGGCGAAGGCGCCCAGCCCGGCATCGGCGATCGGAAAATCCTTGGAGACCCAGGGGTGACCACCGCCTCGCTGCCATTGCCGTTTCGCCCGGGCCAAAGAACGGTTCCCAAAGGCCATCGATATGGCCAAGCTGATAGGCGGCGAGATAACGCGAGACGAACAGGCCGACAAAGGCGAGGCCGATTATGGGAATGCGCTGGGTGAAGAGCGAGGGCGAATAGCTCCAGCCGAGCGGACGGTCGTCATCGGCGGCAAGGGCACGCCGGCTGATACCCGGCGTTGGCGGGATCATCACCGCGAACGCGACGATCAGCATGCCGGCCAACGTGTCGGTCGCGTAGGCTCCGGCGCTGGTGGTCCAGAACAGCAGCGGCGCGAACATCACCCAAACCCCGATCGAGGCCGTGATCCATTGCAGCCCGTGCCAGCGCCGGCGCATGCTGACAAGCGCCAGCGACAGGATGGCGTGGCCGGATACGATCTCGCTGATGCCGAGCCTGCCGTCGCGCGTCTCCGGCGAGGCGATCTCATGTCCGAGCGCCGGCGGAATCGGTGCTGAAGCGGGATCGAACAGGCCGAGCGTGAAGGCCGACGCCACGAGCCACAGCCCGATCGCAACGTTGGTCAGCGGCGCCCAGAGCGTTGCGGCCCGGTGGCGTCCGGTTTCCGCCTCGACCTCATCGTGCGAGCGCTCGAGCGGACCCTGCAGCCGTTCGGCGGCCTGGTCGAGCTCGGGCGCGGAAGCCGCGACCGCCGACGGTTCAAGCTTGTTCTTCTTGTACCAGTCGGTGGGATCCGCCTTCAGCCGCCGGATCATTTCCGGCAAGGGAGCGGTCAGGCTATGCCGCGGCTTCCAGCCGAGCAGTCGCCTGGCGCGGGAGATGTCGATCTCGTAGTGATCGTCGGCGTTCTCGATCATCCATGGCTTGATGTCGGTCTCCTGGGTGCGCGCGGCGATCCGTCAGACCGACGGCCATTCGCGCCGGCGGATTCGTGCACAAGTGCGGGACTCCCATTGGTCTACCGGCCGCGAAGGGAAGCGACCAGAATGTCGATCAGCAGCTTGCCGCAGCGACGATCCGGATCGCGGTCGGGATCATAGATCGTCACCTCCATCCCAATCACGCGTGGATCGTTGCACCATGTGCGAAGGGCTTCGACGGCTTCGTCGGGCAAGACGCCGCCGGCTTCCGGCGTATCGACAGCCGACATGATCTCGCTGTCCAGGACGTCGACATCGAAATGGACGAATACACCCTCGACGTCCTGCCCTGCGACCGCGTCAAGCGCTATGCGTGCGGCATTGGCGAAGCCGCGCCGCCGCACTTCAGCCAAATCCATCCGGCGAACATCGGTGTCGAAGACGGCTTTGGACGTGTAAGTCGCGGGGTCCTGCACATCGCGATAGCCAAACGCGACTACGTCGGCCTCACGGAACAAAGGAGTGTGCTCGCCGAAATCGGTCAGGAGCTTCGGTCCATGGCCGGTCACGAAGGCCAAATCCATGCCCGCGGCTCCCTTCGAGGGCGAGGTATCCGGTAATTTGAAATCGGTGTGCCCATCGAAGAAGATAAGGCCGTAGCGGCCACGACGCCGCAGAGCGAGCGCGGGGCCAAGCAACACGCTGCAATCGCCGCCGAGCATGAGCAGGAACCCTCCCGAGTTCAGCTCCTCGTCGACCGCTTCGGCAAGCGTCTCGGAATACTGGCGCAGTGCCTGCGCATTGCGCACGCCCGTCGCAGGGTCCACCTCAGGCCGATAAAGCGGAGCCCGAACCGTGTGCAACGGACCGGCGCCCAAACGGTCGGCGAGACCAAGCGATTGAAGTGCCTCCGGCGCCTTCCACACGCCGGGCTCCGGCTCACCCTCCTGTGGCATCAGCCCAAGATTGGAGGGCGCGCCGAGCAAACCGATATGTCTCGTCTGAGTGGTGGCTCGCGGCATTGTCGTGCTGGCAGCTGAGGTCATGATCAGAGTTCTCCGCGTTGTGCGCGATACGCATCGCGCTCAAGAAACAGACTGCGCTTTCCTGACCGGTCTCCCGCTGCCCTCGCCGCCGGGTACCTCCGGGTCGGTGTCCAGGCAGCGTTGCGAGCGACGAATATTGCTCGTTCAGCGCTGCCGTATCGTCAGCGGTGATTTCGAAGTCGAAGACGTCGATGTTGTCCCGTAGATGCAGGCTCTGGTTCGCCTGGGCAGCGGCGTTGTCCCGCGCTGCCGGGGCAGAGCTCGATACCGGTCGTTTGGGCCATATCGGATTTCCAGGAGGCGAACTGCCGTCTTTGAACTATGCGTGGTGTGCGCGCGTTCTGGCGGCCTTCTGCGCCGCCGCCTTCCTTCCGCTGGCGCCTTTCGTCTCGGCGGCTTTCTTTGCGGCGGCCGAACGCTCCTCAGCCGTCCGGCGCGAGGCCGCACGCTTGGCCTGCTGCGCCAGCGCCTCGTGCGACGCCGTGCCCTTCGGCTCGTGCTCGAGCACCTTGGAGACGGCTTTGGAGACCCGCGGGCGGCGTTTCGGCTTGCGTTCGCCCTGGCCGGCCTCATAGGCGTATTCGGCGCTTTTGCGCGTGCTCTCCTTCACCTTGCCCTTTTTGGGCGGGGGCAGGTCTACGCCTGCGCGTCTCGCCTCGGAAAGCCCGATGGCGATGGCCTGCTGGGTCGAGCGCGCGCCGTGCTCACCGCGGCGGATCTTATCGATCTCCTCGTGCACGAACTCGCCGGCCTGCGTGCTCGGCGATTTGCCCTCGCGCTTGTCCTTTCGGGCCTTCTCGATGGTTTTCTTGTCCGGCATTGTCTTTCTCCCACATGCGGGTTGCGACAGCCATTCGGGTTGCAGCTGCGCGCTGTCTTATGAGGATCATAACGCGTTGAGGACGCAAATGATCCCGGGACCGGTGATGCAAGCCCCAGCTGTCAGGACGTCGACGCCGATCTGTCCGAAATCAGATGGCGCAAGAACCATTGGGTGGCGAGATCCGCGACTTCGTCCAGGGCGCCGGGCTCCTCGAACAGATGTGTCGCGCCAGGGACGATGGTGAGCTCCTTCTCGCTGCGGAGCGCCGCCAGTGCCTCGCGGTTGAGCGCGATCACTTGCGTGTCGGCGCCTCCGACGACGAGCAAGGTCGGCGCCCGGACCCGCGGCAGGGCGAGCGCCGCAAGATCGGGCCGGCCACCACGCGAAACCACGGCCGCGGCCTGGTCGGGCCGCTCGGCCGCCGCCACCAGGGCGGCACCGGCGCCCGTGCTCGCGCCGAAATAGCCAAGACGCAACCCCGACGTGTCCGGCGAGGCGCCGAGCCAATCCGTGACGCCGACCAGCCGGTCGGCGAGCAGTCCGATATTGAAGCGCAACTCGGCCGTGACCTGGTCGATCCGCTCCTCTTCGGCCGTCAACAGGTCGACGAGGCAGGTGGCGAGGTTCGCCTCGTTCAGCCTTCCGGCCACGTAGCGGTTGCGCGGGCTGTGGCGGCTGCTTCCGCTGCCGTGGGCGAACAGCACAAGGCCACGAGCATCCGGGGGCAACGAAAGATTGCCCTCAAGCGTGACAGGCCCCGCGGGAAGATGCACGACGTGCTCGCTATCCCGGTCCATGTCCACCTCCGCTATGTCGATCTGGTGCCAGGCACCGGACCCGCGCTCGCGCGCCCGGCCAATTCCTCTTCGGAAGCGGCAGGCTTGTCGGAAGCCGCAGGCTTGGGCACGCAGCTGGCGAGGAGCGCGCGGACCTCTTCATCGCTCGTTTGTGAGAAATCCACGTACCAGCGCCCGACACCCAGCAACGGCTCTGGTGTCGTCGCGCAAACGACCTCCTCGGCGTCCGCCCGCATCGCGTCGCAAGTGTCGGGGCTACCGACGGGAACGGCCGCGACAATATGGGCGGCGTGGTTTTTTCGCAGCGCCTTGATCCCGGCCCGCATGGTCGATCCGGTCGCAAGCCCATCATCCACGAGGATAATGGTCCGTCCATTCAACTGCGGTGGGGGTCGCCCGTCCCTATAGAGGTGCTCGCGGCGCAGAAGCTCTTTTTCCTCCTTTGCAGCGACCGCGTCGATGACGTGTGGCGGGATCGCGAGACCGTTGACGATTTCGTCGTTCAGGACACGTACGCCTGAGGGCGCGATCGCCCCCATGGCCAGTTCCTCGTGACCGGGGACGCCGAGCTTGCGCACGACGAAGACGTCGAGCGGTGCCTTGAGTGCCTGCGCGACCTCGTAGCCGACCGGCACGCCGCCTCGGGGCAGCGCCAATACGATCACGTCGTCGCGGCCGGCAAAGCGAACGAGCTCCTCAGCGAGTCGCCGCCCGGCCTCGCGGCGATCTGAAAAGATGATTGCCATGACCTTCAATCCGCGTGCATCTGTTTTTCCCGGTGGATGTTTTTTCACCAGCCTGCGGCCACATCCCGTGGGATGGCTGCGGCACCGGTACCATTTTGGAACTCGCTCGCTGCCTGGACGTTCCAAGAATAGTTTCGATCGCGAGGTGCCGGCACCGGCACGCCTCAGCGCGGATCGGGAAGATCGAAGAAGATAGTGATCCGTACATGCCCCGTCCGGCCAGCTGGCAATCTCGCGATGCGTGGCGACAGGCCCGTCTGGCGACTTGTTGCCTCAGCAATCAGGGAAGGAATATCCCATGCAAGTTCAGGAGATCATGAGCCGTCGGACCGAACTGGTCGGCCCGAACACGACAATCAGGGATGCCGCCCGGAAAATGCGGGCCGACAATCTCGGCGCCCTTCCGGTCGGCGAGAATGACAGGCTGGTCGGCATGGTGACAGACCGCGACATCGTGATGCGCGGCGTCGCCGAGGAGCGCTCAGCCGGCAACACGACCGTTCGCGAGGTCATGTCCGAGCATGTCTATTGGTGCTTCGACGACGCCGATATCACCGATGCGGCGAAAATCATGGCCAAGCATCAGGTGCGTCGCCTTCCGGTGATCAACCATGACAAGCGCCTCGTCGGCGTCATTGCCCTGGCCGACCTCGGGCGGACCGATGAGGAAGCCGCCAAGATCGCACTCGAAGGCGTTTCCGAGCCGACGGACGATCCCCGGCGCTAGACGCTTCGCCTGAGCGGTTGCCGCCGTGCTCGCCGTGCTCGCCGTTCTCCCTCAATCGGGGCTGAACACCGCCTGCCCTGCAGCCTTCAGTTTGGCAACTATCGCGCTTTCACTTCTATGCGCCGTGTCTTGTCCTTTGCAGCGGGGTTCTTCGGAAGCTCGACAGTCAAAACGCCGTTCTTGAAAGTGGCCTGCACCTTGTCGGCATCGATCTCCGCTTCCAGGGGGATCGTCCGCTGAAACCGGCCATAACTGCGTTCGCTGTAGGTGTGGCCGCGGTCGCTTTCCTTGTGCTCCGAACGCTTCTCGCCCGTAATGGAGAGGGTGTTGTCGCGCAGCTTGAGCTCAACATCCTTCTGCTCGAGCCCCGGCAATTCGGCGGTGACCTTATAGGCTTGGTCTGTTTCATATACATCGACGCTCGGCCAAAGATCGCCGGCCGTAGTCGCTTCGGTCATTGGCGCAAAGAAGTCGTCGAACAGGCGATCAATCTGCCGGTGGAATGACGTGAGTGGGTCGCTCGCGGATGGATAGAGGCTGCGCGATGGCGTCCAGGGCGCCAAATGATGATGTACCATGGTTCTTCTCCTGTTTTCGTGTCTGCAGCACTCGTCGCCATGTGATCGGCGACGGCAAATAAAACTCGTCCACCCGGGCGCCGGCCAAGAAAGGCGGTCGAAAAAACAGCGGCAAAAAGCCGGCCCGAATCCCCTCATGACGGAACCTCCGACAATGAATGCGCACCAGGACATACGCATCGGGGAACAACGGGCAGGTACGGCTGTTTGGTCACATCAGCCTAGTCGGATTTGAACGGAAGGAGGATTTTCGATGAACGCCACCGGACTCGACGTATTCGACAAGACACTGCAGACCACGAACATCTGGCTCGACGAGATCATGGACGAGATTGGACCGGATCGGCAGGCCGCCTGGCACGTTCTCGGCGCGGTGCTGCACGCCCTGCGCGACCGGATGCAACCCGATCTTGCAGCCCACCTCGGCTCGCAGCTGCCGATCCTGGTGCGCGGCGCCTTCTATGACCAATACCAGCCTTCCAAAGCTCCCGAGAAGATGCGGTCGCTCGACGAGTTTCTGGCCAAGATCAAGGCGGAGCTGGAATTTGCCCGTCCGGTCGATTCCAAGGATGCATTCAGCGTCGTGTCCAAGGTGCTCGCCCATCACGTCGGAGAAGGACAGATGCACAAGGTCTGGGAATCCCTGCCAGGAGAGATCAGACGCATCGCGGAAGCTCAGCAAGCGGCGTGAACGGCGCCGGCGCGGGTTTCTCGGTCGCAATCTCCCGGAGAAATAGCAATGCCACTCACCCTTATCAGCCCGGCGTTTCGGGCAGGCGGAAGAATTCCCGAAAAATATGCGCGTGACGGCCAGAACGTCTCGCCGCCGCTGAAATGGTCCGGTGTCCCGGATGGAACCAAGAGCCTTGTTCTTGTCGTGCGGGATCCCGATGCGCCAAGCGGGATTTTCGGACACTGGGCAGTATTCAACATCCCGCCGGATGCCGGCGGACTCGCCGAGGCCGAAGATGGCAAGCCCGGCCCGTCGGCCCTCAGGCAAGGCACCAACGATTTCGGCAATGCCTATTACGATGGTCCGCAGCCGCCTGCAGGGCATGGCGTCCATCATTACCACTTCCTGCTGGCCGCGCTCGATGTGCCGAGCCTCAGCGTACCGGGACAGGCGGGCGTGCATCAGGTCTGGAAGCAAGCCCAGAAACACGCGTTGGAGGAGACGGAGTTGGTCGGAACCTACGAACGGCCGGCGTGATGCGGGCCGCGCCGGTCGCCGCCTTCACAATGTAATCTGGGCAAGCGGTTTTCGGGCAGGGCCGTGGATGACCGAACCGTCGGCGGCGAAGATCGAGCCGTGGCAGGGACAATCCCAGGTGTGGTCCGCATTGTTCCAGGTCACGGTGCAGCCCTTGTGGGTGCACGTCGCCGAAACCGCCTGGAGTGCGCCTTCGGTGTCTCTCCACGCAGCGATCTTTTCGTCTCCCCTGACGATCACGCCACCCATGCCGGGCGCAATGTCGTGGGTGCTCGAGACGATCGATTGGCTGCGGCCGTTCTTGTGGAAGTCCTCGGGGTAGGGCCGCGCCGGATCGTACAGTTTTTGCCATGGGCTCGGGCGGCCGCAGATCAGGTCGGCGATCATCGTGCCCGCGGCCGTCCCGTTGGTGATGCCCCAAGCGTTGAAGCCCGTGGCAATGTGGAAGCCGGCGGCCTTGGCGGGATCGGGTTCGCCGGCGTATGGGATCCTGTCGGCCGTATCATGGTCCTCGTTGCACCAGCGCCACGCGACGTCGCCGACCGGAAGGTTCTTTCTTGCCCATTTTTCCAGTTCGACAAACCGCTTCGCCACGTCGCCATCCCAGCCGGTGTTGAATTTGGGGCCAAGCGTGACCAGCAGTGGACCTTCGGCATCACGGCCTGTGCGAATGGAATGCGTCGGGTCGTCGATGCCGATGAACATGCCGTCGACAGGGAGGGGATCATCGATCCGAAAGGCCATCACGGTGTGGCAGCGCGGTTGAGTCCGGTTCGCCATGCCGACGGGGCTCTTCACCGTCATGTTGGTGGCGACGACAACGTGCCCGGCATCAACGGCGCCGCCATCGGTGACGACGCGCCAGCGGCTTGCCTCGTCGATCGAGGTGGCGCGGCTGTTTTCGAAGATCCGACCGCCACGGGCCGTCACCGCTTCCGCCAGGCCAACCAGATACATCGCCGGATTGAACTGCGCCTGGTCGGGGAACCGTAATGCCGCGGCCGTTTCGAAAGGCAGCGGTGCGCGTTCGAGAACCTCGGCCTCCAGCCCGACCTGACGCGCGGCCTCCGCCTCGGCCGCGACCTTCGCGCGCCGGCCATCATCGCAGGTGTAGGTATAGGCGTCCTTGCTCTCGAAATCGCAGACGATGGCGCAGTTGTCGACCCAATCGCGGATTTGTCGGGCGCCGGCGGAATTCGCATCGGCATAGGTCTGCGCCAGGTCCCGGCCAACGCTGTCGATGAGATGACGATAGATCAGCGCATGCTGCGTGGTGATCTTGGCCGTCGAGCGGCCGGTCACCTGGCCACCTATGCGCAGGCCTTCAATGACGATCACCGATTGGCCCGCCTCGCAAAGGCGAAGCGCCGTCGTCAGCCCGACAATTCCGGCCCCCACGACAACGGCGTCCGCACGGATCGAACCTTCGAGCTGGGGATAGTTCGTGGATCTGGCTGCCGCCACCCAACAGCTTCCCGGCTTTCCCAAGAGAATGGCCATTTCAACCGCGTTCCTTGCGTCTCGATGCACTTCCATCGACAACCGCGCCGGCGGAGGAACGTTCCCGAGCTTGGTCGCTTTCAATCGATCTCTCGCCACCCTGGGTCAGAAAAGCACCGGGAAGGTGCGAGGTGCAGGCCATAACCCAAGTGATCGCCTCGCGGTCGTATTCGTCGCCGGAGCGCCAGTCCTCGAAGAAGGCGTTCAGCCTATCGACACGCCCCGGCCAGATACCGGCGGCCTGCAGGCCGAGCGAAACGCCGTAATTGGTGAAGGCGAACTTGGTATCGCGCAGCCATGGCGCGCGGCTGAAATAGCCGGGCGGGTCGACCCACATCGTTTCCAGGGTTCGCAGCGAACGCCTCGTCTGCGCCCCAGCCCACGGCTCGTCGGGAAAGAAATGGGCGAGCCACAGCATCATGCCGAGGCCGAGGTCCTGCTCGATGTCGAGGGTGGGCCAATCGCGCTCCATCAGGTCACGCATCTGCGCGATCTCGGGCGCCAGTGCGTCCTCATCGAGCATCCGGTAAGAGACGTAGCCGTCATAGGCATCCATGCTGCCGAGGCCGTAGCCGGGGTAAGGGCCGCTCAGATCCTCCTGCATTTTCCAGATCACGCCGCGGCCAGGGATCACAAACGCCGGGTGAATGTCGCGCGCCAGCGCAATGCCGCGCTTGCGGTATTCCGGCTTCAGATCGCCGAGACGCGCCAAGGCGAACAGCCACATCGCCAGATAGTGGAAGTACTGGCCGTCGCGATCGGCCGCTTCGCCGATCCTCAGTCCGTGCCGGCGGCCGAGCACACGCTCGACATCGGCCGCCAGCCGCTCGGCCGCGTCCAGCCAGCGCTCTTCGCCAGTTTCTGTGTAAAGCGAGACGTAGAGCACGACCCCGAATGCGTCGGTCCACAGATACCGCAAGCCGTTGGGCCAGATGCCTTCGGCGCGCATCCAGTCGAGCTTTCGCAGGACATAGTCGACGTCACGCAACATCGCGCCAAGGCCCGAACTTATGGCAGACCGGGCTGGTGTTCGGTGCCGCGCGATTGCGAGCATGCAGAATTTTGAGCATGTCTCTCCTCCGTTGCGGTTGATCTGGCTAGATACCGCGAAACGATCTGATCGGCGGCAGGTTCCTTGGCCGTCCGATTGAGGAACCTCCGCCTGATCATGAGTTTCAGGTCCAGGCGCTCACTTCCGCACGGTGGAGGTTTCATTGCCGCACCCGATCGTGCTCTCCCTGGCAGCATCAACGCCGACGAGTGGAGCAGTACAGAAAGCGACGCCGCGCGAAAAAGGCAAAAGTGCACTGTCACCGTATTTCTGTGGCGTATTTCGAATTTTTGAGAGACCGCGCGCGAGGAGTATCTGGCCGAGACTTAGCGCGCCCGAGGCCGGGAGCTGCCAGGGCGAGGTCCTTAAGCGGCGCCCGTCAGCCTCCGCACGACGTCCTCGGCATGGTTCACGAGGGTCGAGACGTGAGCGTCATTGGGGAAGTAAGTCGCTTCGCACCGGGGTAGTCTCGCCACATTCACGCGCGCCTGAGCAGCAGAAATTTGCTGGTCGAGTTCGCCGTGCCAAAGGCGCAGCTGCGGAAACGCGATGTCTTCTGGTGAAAAGCCCCAGGGCGCGCCCAGGAGTTTCGCGTCCTGCACGCTGCCCTTCGTTCCCTGCCGGAACGCCTCGACCAACGACGCGGCAAGGGCTTCTCGAACCTGGGCGCGGTCAAGGCTCGTACGATCCGCTGCGGGCCACCGCCGCGCGAGCCTCACGAGCGACCGTTGAGCCTGGCTTCGATCGTGAAAGCGGCGATGCGCCAGCGGCATAAGCAGGTGCGGCATCACCCGCGATACGAGAAAGGCAAGGACACCGGGTTCTGTAGGTCCCGAGACGATACCGCACCCAGCAAGTCGACCGGGAATCTTGCAGGCGCAGGCCAGCGCGAACGGCCCGCCGCCTGAAAAGCCGACCACGGAAAATCGATCGACGCCGAGCTGGTCGGCGAGCGCACTGACGTCGTCCGGCCAATCCAACAGGCGACGGCCAGATGCGAAGGAAGATAAACCGACTCCGGGACGATCGATCGCGAGAACGCGGACGCCGGCGCGTTCGGCGGCTTTATGCAGCATCCCGCCCTCCAGACGGGAACCCGGAAAACCGTGAAAGTACAGCAACAGCTTGCCATTGGGCGCGCCGTATGCGGCAACACCTAACAGACGGCCATCGCGTGACCGCAACTTGGATGAATTAGCGTCCTCTACAATCATGGCTTAAGCCTTAGGCGAAGCCGCAATACGTATCGAGCTCCCTAATGTATGCTCGCGAATACCGGTGACAGTGCACCTTTTAGGTAACCAATTGAAAACGTTGGTGATCCCGACAGGAATCGAACCTGTGACCTACAGATTAGGAATCTGCCGCTCTATCCTACTGAGCTACGGGACCATCGCGCCCGACACATAACCGCTTCGGATCGTTTCGCCAAGAGGCAGCTAGGCTGCTCGCTTGGGTTCGACCGCGAACGGGCTCAGGCCGAGCCAGGTCTGCATTTTGCGGGCGATATCCTGGTCTCCCGTCAAGATGACTTTCGCCCCGGCCTTCTCGACGGTGATCAGCCCCATCCAGATTTCAGTCATGGTGTGCAGGTCGGTTGAGACGTAGAGATCGACATCGAAGCCCGGATCGTACCAGCAGAGGTCGACCTCGCCGTGCTTCTCGACGATCAGCCACCATGACCGTTTCGAGGCGGGGAGCTCCTGATACAGAAATTGTATCACCGTGCGGCCATCGGGCAGCGGCGACGCATTGAGGTTGCGCCGCATGTCCCACATCAGCAGCGACGGATCGAGGTTCTTCAGCGACAGCCGCGACTCGACCCATTTCTGCCCCCAAAAGCCCATCGCCTCGACGACGGAACGCAGATCCCGGCCTGCCTCGGTCATCCGGTATTCGAAGATGCCTTTCTCGCCGCGCACCTCCTTGCGCTCGACGATCCCGGCCAGTTCGAGCTCCTTGAGGCGTTGCGACAGAAGGGTCGGCGACATTTTGGGGACGCCGCGGCGCAGATCGTTGAAACGGGTCGAGCCCGCCACCAATTCGCGAAGCAGAACCATGGTCCAGCGGGTGCACAGCACCTCCGCGGCCATCGATAACGGGCAGAACTGCTTGTATCCGGACTGGGTCATGATATTGCCTTCCCCTCAAACTCAGCCGGAACCATAGGCCTTTCCCGGCGACGCGGCGAGTACAGAAACTGTACCGGCCCGGTGTGGTGGATTTGAAGTTCCTGCTTTCTGGGTGGCATCAGCGTTAGGATCTTCAAATCCAAAACCACACTGGAAATCCAGGCATTTGCTGGTGTGGCATTCGAATCCGAAATTCGCTCGCTGCGTTGCTCCAAAGTGAATGCGAATTTCGGATTCGCCACACCAGTACAGATCGCGGACTGGCTGGCGCGACCTTGCCATGCGACCCCTCTGCCGCTGCACTGGATACCCCTGTGCACGACCAGGAGACATAACCCATGACCGCTTACGTTATCGCAGACATCAAGGTGAGGGACCCGAAGTGGATGCCGGCCTATGCCGCGTCGGTCCACGACCTCGTACACAAGCACGGCGGCAGATATCTGTCGCGCAGCGGCAATGTGAAGACGCTCGAAGGCAAGCCGCTCGACACGACGCTGATTGCCTTGATGGCGTTCCCGACCGAGGCCGCGGCGCGCGCCTTCACCGACGATCCCGCCTACGCACCGTTCGTTTCGGCCCGTCAGGGCGGCAGCGACAGCCGTTTCCAGCTGATCGACAACTCCGATCTGGCCGGAACCATCCCGTATCTGCCGAAGGGATGATGTTCCCCTGCATTCGTCGCATCGGGACAGGGATCTCCCAGCAACAACAGCCACAGCGTCCACCTGCCGGGCCTCCTTACTACCGGCGGCCGGCCGGGCTGTGCTTTTCAAGAAGAATGGAATGACTATGACAATCAACTTTCGCAACAAGTTCCTCGCTGCCGCGGTGCTGCTGTCGGCCTGCACTGCATTGGCGCAGGCGCATCAGGCAGCGCCCTCGTCCGGTCCCAATCCGCTGGCCGACAAGGTGCGAGCCGCCAACAGTCGCTTCGAGAGTGTGGCGGCGGCGACCGCCGAGGGCTATGCTCCCATTCCTTGCGCCAGCGGCATCACCGGCGGCGCCATGGGCATCCATTACGTCAATCCCGGCTACCTCAAGGACGACGCTGTCGATGTCGCCAAGCCCGAAGCGGTGATGTACGAGCCGATGGCCGACGGCACGCTAAAACTGATCGCGGTCGAATACATCACCTCGAAAGGCCCGGCCTCGCTCGATGGGCATCTGTTCAACTTCAACAGCGCGCCCAACCGCTATGGCCTCGGTCCGTTCTACGAGCTGCATGTCTGGGCCTGGAAAGGCAACCCAACCGGCGCGTTCGCGGACATGAACCCGAAGGTGTCGTGCGAACCGACGACTGCTGCCAGCCAGTAAGCAGCCGAGCCAGGCGGGGTCAACGCCGCCTGGGCGCGCTGAATTGCGGGGCACCCGGCAACGGGCGCAAAGACGGCTCGGATAGCGGAACTTTCGGGATGCCGGCGCGCTTTAGTGTCCCGAGGAGACACCGCATGAGCGCCACCAAAGAATTCTTTGAAACCTGGCTGCAGGAGAATGTCGGCAATCTGCCCGCCGAGAGCGAGGTGAGCGTCGCCGTCCTGGCGCAGCAATTCGAGCAGGATGCCGATGCTGCCGGCTATGGCCACGAGGTTCGCGAAGACGAACTCGGCAATATCCAGGAGGCGATCGAGGCAGCCCTGAAGAAGGCGAGGACAGGCGAAGAGCCGCAGTCCGCCGACGACAATGAGCTGGCGCCGGTCATGGAGGCACTGGAGGTCGAGGATCCGAAGAGCGGGCCTTGACTGATTAGCCGGCGAACGACCACGTGCTCTGCACCTGACGGCGCAGGCCAACCACTTGCGTCGATGCACTCTTCGGCCATGGTAACGGCATGGATCCTAGGGTCTCCGCGACGTCGCTTCGCTCCTGCTCCGCCCTAGGATGACGAAGGGAAAAATGTTTCCGCCAATCTGGAGAGGTTTGTAGTTCGCCATCAGTCGTCGTCCGATAACACGCAGACGCACTGCCAATCTCCAACATCAGCCATTGGCCTCAGCTTTCAGCGATCATGCCTTCGTCATCCTAGGGCGAAGCAAGGAGCGAAGCGACGCGGCGTAGACCCTAGGATCCATGCCGTTACGTTCGAGCGTCGCGGCCTTCGGTGAACATCAACACACGGAGGCGGATGCGTTCAAATTGATCCGTGTCATGCTCCGTCTGTTGTTGGTTGCATTTCTACGGCGCCAACGGATTCCACTCGGCAAATGCTACGCCGCCAGTGCCGTCTCCGCCAGCTTCACCCAATAGCTCATGCCGTGCGGGATGACCTCGTCGTTGAAATCGTAGGCCGGGTTGTGCAGGCCGGCGGTATCGCCATTGCCGATGAAGATGAAGGCGCCCGGCCGCGCTTCCAGCATGTAGGAGAAATCCTCGCCGCCCATCACCGGCTGGATCGCGCGGTGCACATGGCTGTCGCCGGCGACGTCGGCCGCGACGTCGCTGGCAAAGACCGTCTCTTCCGGATGGTTGAAGGTGACGGGGTAGTTGGCATTGTAATCGACCTCGATTGTCGCGCCGAAGGCAGCACCCAGGCCTTGGCAAAGGGCGCGGATGCGCTCTTCGGCCTTCTTGGCAACCTCCTTCTTCAGCGTGCGTACCGTTCCGGCGATCTCGGCGCTCTCGGGAATGATGTTATAGGCGTCGCCGGCGTGGAATTTCGTCACCGAGACGACCACCGCCTCGACCGGATCGGTGCTGCGCGAGGCGATCGTCTGCAGCGCGCCGACAAGCTGGCTGGTGATGACGATCGGATCGATGGTGCCATGCGGCATCGCCGCGTGGCCGCCCCGGCCCTTGACGGTGATGGTGAACTCGGCGGTCGCCGCCATGATCGGACCCGGCCTGATGGCGAACTGGCCGACCGGTAGGCCCGGCATGTTGTGCATGCCGAACACCTTGGAGATGCCGAAGCGCTCCATCATGCCGTCCTTGACCATCTCGTTGCCGCCGCCGCCGCCCTCTTCGGCCGGCTGGAAGATGACCGCGACGGAGCCGGCGAAATTGCGCGTTTCGGCGAGGTATTTGGCGGCACCCAACAGCATCGCGGTGTGGCCGTCATGGCCACAGGCGTGCATCTTGCCGGGGACGGTCGAGGCATAGGATTTGCCGGTGATCTCGTTGAGCGGCAGGGCGTCCATGTCGGCGCGCAGGCCGATGGTCGAGCCTTCGCCATGGCGGCCGCGGATGATGCCGACGACGCCGGTCTTGCCCAAACCCGTCGCGATGTCGTCGCAGCCGAATGCCTTCAGCTTCTCGGTGACGAAGGCGGCGGTCTTGAAGACGTCGAAATTCAGCTCCGGCGTCTGGTGCAAATGGCGGCGCCAGCCGGCCACCTCGTCCTGCATTTCGGCGGCTCGGTTCAGGATCGGCATGATGGTTCCATTTCGCTGTTGGAGCAGGCGGTCTTGGCCTGCTGCTTTGCAATTGTGCCTGCTGCCTTGCAACCATGCACGCAGCTTTGCATTGTGCTGCTGCTTCCACATTGTGATCGGCAGCACTTTGCCATGTTGACGTCACATAGAGTAAATAGCACCGCGACTGTGGTCCGGGAACAGAGGGCCGGACCATTATCCTGGCGATCGTGTAACGAAATCTTACGGAGCCAGGTGCGACTGCGGCAAGAGGCTATTTCGGTTTTTATGATGCGCTACAGGCATTTCCTCAAACTGTTGGCGGCGGGCGCGGTGGTGCTTGCGGCGCTGGCCGGGCCCGCCTTGGCCAATCCGACCATCCTGTTCGACCTGAACAGCGGCAAGATCCTGCAGCACCAGGACGCATTCAGGCGCTGGTACCCGGCATCACTGACCAAGCTGATGACCGCCTATGTGGCGTTTCGAGCGATTGCCGCGGGCGAGGTCCAGCTCGATTCGCCGATCAAGGTGACGAAACATTCCGCCGGCGAGCCGCCGAGCAAGATGGGCTTCAAGCCGGGCTCGGTGATGCGGCTCGACAATGCGTTGAAGATGATGCTGGTCAAATCGGCCAACGATATCGCTATGGCGGTCGGCGAGAATATCGGCGGTTCGCAAGCGGCTTTCGCCGAACGCATGAACGCCGAGGCGCGGCGGCTCGGCATGAGCGGGTCGCATTTCGTCAATCCGAACGGGCTCTATTCGCCGGACCAGTATACGACAGCGCGCGATCTTGCTTTGCTGGTGATGGCGATTCGCACGGAATTTCCGCAATATGCCCCCTGGTTCTCGATCGAAGGCCTTGCCGTCGGCAAGAAGGCAATCTCCAACTACAACCTGCTGATCGGCCGCTATCCGGGTGCCGACGGCATGAAGACGGGTTTCGTCTGCTCGTCCGGTTTCAACATGATCGGCTCGGCTACCCGCAACGGCCGCACCGTGGTCGCCGTAGTGCTCGGCGAACGGTCGGCCATTACCCGCGCCGAGACGGCGGCAAAACTGCTCGACCAGGGCTTTGCAACGCCGGCGCCGAGCGGGCTGACGGTCGCGGCGCTGCCTGTCTATGGCGACACCATGTCGGCCAACGACATGGATGACGAGATTTGCAAGAAGAAGCCGGTCGCGGAGCAGTCGGAAGCAGCACCGGCGGTCGGCGACAAGGGCAAGGACCTGCCGAAATCGCCCTATAAGGAAAAGCTCGACCATGTCCCGACGCTGATCGCCGTTGGCCTCGGCGGTGCCACGGGGCCGGTGCCGAAGGCGATGCTCGACGCCTCCGGGCAGGAATATGCCGACGTGCCGCTGCCGACATGGCGGCCGGACCGGGCGCCGCCGGCCGGCGCCGAGCCTGTTGTGGCCGGATCCGCCACCGCCGTGCAGGTCCAGCAGCCGACCAAGGCGCTGAACTAGCCGCATGGCCGGCTTCCCGATCCCCGTTTCGGTGCTCACCGGCTTTCTCGGCGCCGGCAAGACGACGCTGCTCAACCGGCTGCTCCGGGATCCGGCGCTCGCCGACACCGCCGTCATCATCAACGAGTTCGGCGAGGTGGCGATCGACCATCTTCTGGTCGAGCAGGCCTCCGACGGCATCATCCAGCTCTCCGACGGCTGCCTCTGCTGCACGGTGCGCGGCGAGCTGGTCGACACGCTGGCCGATCTCGTCGACCGGCTGCAGACCGGCCGCATCGACCGGCTTGCCCGCGTCGTCGTCGAGACCACCGGGCTCGCCGATCCCGCCCCCGTGCTGCAATCGATCATGGCGCATCCGGCCCTGGTCCAGGCCTTCCGGCTCGACGGCGTCATCACCCTGGTCGATGCCGTCAACGGCAATGCGACGCTCGATGCCCATGTCGAGGCAGTGAAGCAAGTGGCGGTCGCCGATCGCATCGTGCTCAGCAAGGCCGACCTGGCCACGGATGCAGGTAATGTCGAGGCGTCGCGGGCGCGGCTCAGGCAGCTCAACCCGAGCGCCGTGGTGCTCGACACGAGCCAGGCGAGCGCCGCGACCCTGTTCGATTGCGGGCTCTACAATCCGGCTACCAAATCGGTCGATGTGCAGCGTTGGCTGGGCGAAGAAGCCGGCCACAACCATGACCACAGCGGGCATGACCACAGCGGGCATGATGACGACGGGCATGACGGTGGCGACCACCATCACCATGGTCATGGTCATGGCCACAGGCACGATTCCCGCGTGCGTTCGTATTCGCTGGTCCATGACGGGCCGGTGCCGTTTTCGGCAATCGAGATGTTCCTCGATCTGCTGCGCTCGGCGCATGGCGAGCGCCTGTTGCGGATGAAGGGCGTCATCGAGCTTGCAGAAGACCCGTCGCGGCCACTGGTTATCCATGGCGTGCAGAAGATCCTGCATCCGCCGGTGCAACTGCCGGCCTGGCCGGACAGCCAGCGCGGCACCAGACTGATGCTGATCACGCTCGATATGCCGGAAGACTATATCCGCCGGCTGTTCGCCGCCTTCACCAACCGGCCGTCGATCGACACGCCGGACCGCGCTGCCCTGGAAAGCAATCCGCTGGCTATTGCCGGGCGTGGGTGAAGCTGCCGATCTCCCCCCTCGAGGGGGAGATGGCCGGCAGGCCAGAGGGGGTCGACGCGACCGGACGCGGCCTCCTGCGGCAGATCAAGGTTGGCGCTTTACGCGAGGCGACCCCCTCTGTCGCCTTCGGCGACATCTCATCCTCGAGGGGGAGATTACCCCGCTCAGCCGCGCTCGACCAGGAAGCGGTGGCCGCCTGACGTCGCGGTCGTCTCGACCAGCCGGTGGCCGCTCTCGGCGCAGAAGGCGGGAATGTCTATGACGGCGAGCGGGTCGGTGGTTTCGAGCCACAGCCGGCTGCCCGGCTGCATTGCGGCCAGGCGCTTTTTTGCCTTGAGCACGGGCAGCGGGCAGTTCAAGCCTTTGAGGTCGTAGACGGCGGCGCGGCTGGTTGAAGGCCTGTTTTTTTGGCCCCCATCTTCTTGCTCAAGCATAAAGCTCAGCCGCCAAACATGCCGAGCAGCTTTTTCTTCAATCTTGTCGCCGTGCTTTCGGCGTCCGCAGCCTGCGTTTCGACTGCCGGGGCGGCGTCCGATGGCGCTACGGTGGCGGTGGCGACAGGCATCTCTGCGGCGGTCTTGGCTGCTTCCTTTTCGGCGAGCGCCTGGGCCTTGGCAGCTTCCTTCTCGGCCAGGGCTTGCGCCTTGGCTGCCTCTTTCGCGGCCTTGGCCGCTTCTATGGCGGCAAGCCTTTGTTCCTCGGCCTTCTGCTTGGCAGCCTTTTCGGCGTCGAGCGCCGCCATCTTGCGGCCCGCCGGCGAATCGATGCGGCCCATGCGCGCCGTTTCGGCCACGGTACCGTCAGGGTTCAGCGAGGGCGGCTCGATCGGAACGCGTTCGCCGCGGGCACGCCGTTTCGACCAGTCGGAAACGATGCTGGCTTCCTTGATCCCGGCGATGGTCGGCTTGGGCGCCGGCACGCTGGCCTTGATGGCGCCGTTGAAGGCCGCCTCATAGGTGCTTTGATAGGCGTTGATGGCGCTCTTCAGCGAATCGGGCTGGGTGGTTGCAGGGCAAGGGCCGGTCGGATTGAAGGTCGAGCCGTCGGCCGCAATCTGGTTGAACACGTAGCGCTTCTCGCAGACGTCGACCTTCGGCGGCACCTTGGTGACCTCGAAATTGTCGTAGCCGACCTTCAGCATCTTCCAGAATTCGTAGTTCGGGTCGTTGCGATAGCGCGCCATGTTGGCTGCGGTCATGCGGAACGGAAAAGCCTGGATCTGGAACTCGGTCTGGCCGCCCTGGAAGGCGTCGCGGCCGAAGGCGTAGATCTGCTCGATCTGCGCGTCGGTCATCGAATAGCAGCCAGACGACGAGCAGGCGCCATGGACCATCAGGTTCGAACCGGTGCGGCCATTGGCGCGATCATAGGCGTTCGGGTAGCCGATGTTGAAGGACAGGTGATAATTCGACCGCGGGTTCATCTGTGCCGGACGGACGGTGTAAAAGCCTTCCGGCGCCTGGCGGTCGCCTTCGGTGAACTTCGGCCCGAGCTTGCCCGACCATTTGCAGATGTCGTAGCTGGCGACCAGGTCGTAGCGGCCGTTGGTCTTGGCCTTCCAGATTTCGAGCTTGCCTTCTTCCTTGAAGATGCGGGCCATCACCGAGGAGGTGCGGACCATGCCCTTGGCTTTCATCTCGGACAGGATCTTGTCCGGCAGCGGCTTGTTGGCTTGCGGCGCAAAATCCTTCATCGAAGCATCGTTGCAGCCGGCGACGCCGATCGCAGCGATCAGAACTCCGGTGCGGGCAAGCCTGGCTAACATGGATATGGCTATCGTCTTCATCTCTGCGCCGCGGATGCCGCGGCTGCTAAACTGACCACTGACGGACCCTAAGCCCGTTAACCTTGAAAATTCCTTACCGCAATCATGCTGGCGCGTCCCCTTACGGCAAGTCCACTGAGCCGAATGCAGCGGCATTTTTGTGGCGAAACTGGTTCACGCCGCCACATTTCGGGCCGCGTGCCTGCCGGATGTTACAGATTGCGGCCCATCGCCAGGTATTTCTCGCGGCGATGCTCGCGGAAGTCGGTGTTGGCGCCGGAGAATTCCTTCATCGTCCTGGCAATGAGGTCGCCGGTGGCGGCGATCACCGTTTCGGGGGCGCGATGGGCACCGCCGAGCGGCTCGGCGATGATGGCGTCGATGATCTTCAGCTCCAGCAGGTCCTGCGCCGTGATCTTCATGTTGGTCGCAGCATCCCTGGACCGCGTGGTATCGCGCCACAGGATCGAGGCGGCGCCTTCCGGCGAGATCACCGAATAGATGGCGTGTTCGAGCATGTAGACGCGGTTGGCGGTGGCGATCGCTATGGCGCCGCCCGAGCCGCCTTCGCCGATTACCACCGAGATCGACGGCACCTTCAGGCCAAGGCAGGCCGAGGTCGACCGGGCGATGGCTTCCGCCTGGCCGCGCTCTTCGGCGTTGACGCCGGGATAGGCGCCGGCAGTGTCGACCAGCGTCAGCAGCGGGATCTGGAAGCGGTCGGCGAGTTCCATCAGCCGCACCGCCTTGCGGTAGCCCTCCGGCCGCACCGAGCCGAAATTATGCTTCAGCCGGCTTGCCGTGTCGGAACCCTTCTCCTGGCCGATAATCGCCACCGGCTCGCCACGAAAGCGGGCAAAGCCGCCGACGATCGCCTGGTCCTCGCCGAAATTGCGGTCGCCGGCGAGCGGCGTGAAATCGGTAAGCAGGCCCTTGATGTAGTCGATGCAATGCGGCCTGTCCGGATGGCGCGCCACCTGCACCTTCTGCCACGGGGTCAGCGCCTTGTAGGCGTCGCGCAGCGCATCGCGCGAGCGCTTCTCGAGGCGGGCGATCTCATCGCCGACATCGACCGCCTCGCCGTTCTCGGCAAGCTTCTTCAGCTCAAGGATCTTGCCTTCGAGATCCTGCACAGGCTTTTCGAAATCGAGGTAATTGTACATTCTTGGGCGGACCGGCAAGTCGGAAGGCAATGACTGACGCAAGCCTGAAAATGCAGGCTGGGCGCGGTGGAACGTCGTTCTCACATAGCGACATGACGCCTAGTCGGCAAGCGGATGATGATCGTTGACCAGACGCACCAGCCGCTCCTCCAGCACATGCGTGTAGATCTGCGTCGTTGAAATATCGGCATGGCCAAGCAACTGCTGCACGGCCCTGAGATCGGCGCCGTTCTGCAGGAGATGGCTGGCGAAAGCATGGCGCAGCACATGCGGGGATATCTTCGCCGTGGCAATGCCGGCCCGCGCGGCAAGCCCCTTCAGCTCGCGGGCAAAGACCTGTCTCGAAAGATAGCCGCTGTCCGAGGCGGCCGGAAACAGGAACGGGCTGTCGGCAAGAGCCGGCACCGCCGCCCGCGCGGCAAGCCATGTCCGCATCGCCGTGCGCGCCTTGGCCGACAGCGGCACCATGCGTTCCTTGTTGCCCTTGCCGCGCACCATGAAGAAGCGGTCGTCGCGCTGTGCCACCGTCACGGGAAGGCCGACCAGCTCCGAAACGCGCAAACCGGTGGCGTAGAGCACCTCGACCAGCGCGTGCAGGCGCAGCGCCGCCAGGCTGTCGCCGTCGTTGAGCGAGGGGTCGATCGCCTCCTGCGCGGCGCGGTCGAGCAGCCGGCCGGTATCGGCCTCGCTCATCGTCTTCGGCAGCGGCCGGCCCTTCTTCGGGCTGTCCAGCGTGCCGGTCGGATCGTCGCCGCGCAGGCCTTCGGCGTAGAGGAACTTGAAGAACTGCCGGACCGCCGACAATTTGCGCGCCTGCGAGGTGGCGGCAAAGCCACGCGCGGCGATGTCGTCGAGATAGGCGCGGATGTCAGCGCTTGTGGCAGCGGCAAGCCCGCCGCCGATCCCGGCGGAAGCGTCCTCGAGGTCGTGGCGATAGGAGGAAAGCGTGTTTTCGGCAGCGCCGCGCTCGGCGCTCATCATCTCCAGGAAAGCTTCGATGCGGGCGGCGCTGTTCATTTTTTGGGATTGAGCTTTTCCGGAGGGATACGCACGCTCATTTCCGCCTTTCTCGGCTCGACGAACATGACCAGGGCGAACATCGCGCCATAGACAATGCCGGCCAGAATCGCGAGCGTCACGACAAAGCGAAACAGTGTTGGCATTAATTTTCGCCCGTCGTCTTATTCTGCATTTCCAACCCTGTGCCCTTATGAGACGCCAATCCGGCCAATTCAAGGGTGAAGCCCATAGTCCCGGTTGCGCCGCGCTTGACGCAAACAGGCTTTTGATGTCGATACGCCGGCAAAGAGGCCCTAGAAGCATGAATGCGCTACCAGCAAATCCTCCGGGCGAGAGCCATGCCGCGCTGCTCGGCCGACTGGGCGGCCGTTCCATCGTCTTTGTCGGGCTGATGGGCGCCGGCAAGACGGCGATCGGCCGCAAGGTGGCGGCGATGCTGGCACTGCCCTTCATCGACAGCGACCAGGAGATCGAAACCGTTTCGCGCATGAGCGTCCCGGACCTGTTCGAGCGCTATGGCGAGGCGGAGTTCCGGGCGCTGGAGCAGCGCGTCATCCTGCGCGTGCTGGAGCACGGGCCGCAGGTGCTGTCGACCGGCGGTGGCGCCTTCATGAACGCGCAGACGCGCGAGGCGATCGCCAGCCATGGCGTTTCGGTTTGGCTGAAAGCCGAGATCAACCTGTTGATGGAGCGCGTTTCCAAGAAACAGAACCGGCCGCTGCTGAAAAGCGCCGATCCACGCGCCGTGCTCGAACGGCTGATGGCGGAACGCTACCCCGTTTATGCCGCGGCCGATGTCATCGTGCCGACCCGCGACGACCGCAAGGAGATCATTGCCGCCGAAGTGGTAGAGGCGTTGCGCGGCCACCTTGGCGTTGCCGACATCGACGAGGTGCGGTCGTGAGCGCTGATGCAACGGTCTCTGTCGAAGTCGGGCTTGGCGAGCGTGCCTACGACATTTTGATCGGTCCCGGCCTGCTGTCACGCGCCGGCGCCGAGATTTCGCGCCGTCTGCCGGGCACGCGAGCGGCGGTTGTCACCGACGAAAACGTCGCTAGCGCGCATCTCGCGACGCTTGCGGCCGGCCTGGCAAGCGGAGGCATCCAACATGCCGTCATCACGCTGCCGCCCGGCGAAAAGACCAAGAGCTTTGCGCATCTCGAAGAGGTGGTCGACGGCGTGCTGGCCGCCAAGCTGGAGCGCGGCGATGTCGTCATCGCTCTCGGCGGCGGCGTCGTCGGCGACCTCGCCGGCTTTGCCGCCGGCATCGCGCGGCGCGGCATGAACTTCGTTCAGGTTCCGACCTCGCTGCTGGCGCAGGTCGATTCCTCCGTCGGCGGCAAGACCGGCATCAACAGCAAGCGCGGCAAGAACCTGGTCGGGGTGTTTCACCAGCCGAAGCTGGTGCTGGCCGACACCGAAGTGCTCGACACGCTGCCGATCCGCGAGTTTCGCGCCGGCTACGCCGAACTGGCCAAATACGGGCTGATCGACCGGCCGCAGTTCTTCGCCTGGCTGGAGGAAAACTGGCCTCGCGTGTTTGCCGGCGGGCCGGAGCGGGCTGCGGCCATCGCCGAGGCCTGTCGCGCCAAGGCCGACGTCGTTGCCCGCGACGAGTTCGAGACCGGCGACCGCGCCCTGCTCAATCTCGGCCACACTTTCGGCCATGCGCTGGAGGCGGCGACCGGCTATGACGGCGCAAGGCTCGTGCATGGCGAAGGCGTCGCCATCGGCATGGCGCTGGCGCATCGCTTTTCGTCAAGGCTCAATTTGGCGAGCCCCGACGACGCGGCGCGTGTCGAGGCGCATCTTCGCGCCGTCGGCCTGCCCTGGCGCATGGCCGACATTCCAGGCGAACTGCCCGACGCCGAGACGCTGTTCTCCTTCATCACCCAGGACAAGAAGGTGTCGCGCGGCGCGCTGACCTTCATCCTGACGCGCGGCATCGGCCAGGCCTTCATCGCCCGGGATGTGCCGGCCTCGGAAGTGCTGGCGTTCCTCCGGGAGAACCATTCGGGATGAGCCAGGCCGGCTGGATCGCGGCTGCAGTGCTCGCCGGCCTCGGCCTGCTGGGCTTCGTCCTGCGCCGGCAAATGCTCGCCGCCTTCGGCTACGAGCTGCAACGCATCGAGCCGCAGCGCTCGGCGCGCGACGAACTGCGCGGCGCCGTCGACGATTTCCGCCGCGACGGCCAGGTGGTGCGCGAGGACCGCGCCCGCATTGGCGGCCTGTTCGACCTCGAGGAGCTCGAAGTGTCGGACGTCATGGTCCACCGCACCAATATGCGCTCGGTCAATGCCGACGACCCGCCGGAAGCGGTGGTTCGCGAGATCCTGCAGAGCCCGCACACCCGCATGCCGTTGTGGAAGGGTTCGCTCGACAACATTGTCGGCGTGCTGCACGCGAAGGATCTGCTGCGCGCGCTGAACGAGGTCGGCAACGATTTCTCCCGGATCGACGTGATGAAGATCGCGTCGAAACCGTGGTTCGTGCCCGACACCACGACGCTGCAGGAGCAGCTCAATGCCTTCCTGCGCCGCAAGGCGCATTTCGCCATCGTCGTCGACGAATATGGCGAGGTCGAAGGGCTGGTGACGCTGGAAGACATCATCGAGGAGATCGTCGGCGAGATCGCCGACGAGCACGACATCGACATCCAGGGCGTCAAGCAGGAGGCCGACGGCTCCGTCGTCGTCGACGGCACGGTGCCGATCCGCGACCTGAACCGGGCGCTCGACTGGAACCTGCCGGACGAGGAAGCCACCACCATCGCCGGCCTTGTCATCCACGAGGCGCAGTCGATCCCGGACGAAAAGCAGGCCTTTACGTTTCACGGCAAGCGCTTCGTCGTCATGAAGCGCGACAAGAACCGGATCGCACGGTTGAGGATCAAGCCGGCGATGCTTGGAGAATGACAGTGCGCACCTTGTGGCAGCCGTGGGCAGTCAGGCGTTTATGACAATCGATCGGCGAACCCTGCTTCTGGCGTCGATGGCGGCGCTGCTGCCGGGGCAGGCTCGTGCCGCATCGCGGCTGCGTTCGCAATCGCCCGAAACCTTCGACTATGGTCCGGCCAAGCTCGACATCTATTCCCGCGATGGCGCAAGCGGCCTGCCGGTCGTCTTCTTCGTCCATGGCGGCGCCTGGCGGGTCGGCAACCGCAACAATGTCAACTCCAAGCCTGGTTTCCTGCTCGACAATGGCTTCTGCTTCGTCTCGATCGACTACCGGATGTTGCCTGAAGCAGACGTCGCCACCCAGGCGGCTGATGTCGAACTGGCCTATCGCTACGTCCGCGCCAACATCGCCAGGCATGGCGGCGATCCGGACCGGATCGTCGCAATGGGCCATTCGGCCGGCTGCCATCTCGTCGCATTGACCGGCCTGCGCGGCGGCCTGCCCGGCGTCGCGGCGCTGGTCCTCGACGACACCAGGGCTTACGATCTGGAGGCACTGGCCAGGAGCGGCGGCATGGCAGGGGTCTATGCCCGCGCCTTTTCCGATCCGGCGCAGTGGCGCGCGCTGTCGCCTGTCACCTACGTCGAAGGCCGCAAGCACCCGCCGACCTTTATCGCCCATTCGCGCGCGAAAGCCCGCGCGGCGGACGCGCAGGCCTTCGCCGAGCGTCTGCGCGCCACCGGAACCAGGGTCACGCTGTTCGACGGCAGCGCCTATTCGCACATGTCGATCAATCGCGACTTCGGCACCGAAGGCGATACATTGACCGCAGCGGTGATGGCTTTCCTGAGGGCGAGCCTCGGCTGAGTTACCAGCGGGTCTTTTGGATGGCGGCAGGCCGGTGAGGCGCGCGCAGACGCGGGGAACGAGGGACGGCTAAGCCGGAGCGATTGCTGTGACCGTGGTCATTGCCCGTGGTCACTTCTGGTCCTATATAGTGAACGGCAATTTTGTTCATTGAGGTGGCGCATGGCCGCGCAGGTGTCGAAATCGAAGTTCAAGGCAAAGGCTCTCGAGTATTTTCGTCAGGTTGAAACGAGTGGCGAGCCAATCATTGTGACCGATCACGGCCAGCCCACACTGGAGATACGACGCTATGAATCGGTTGCGCGCGACCCTTTGGAGGTGCTGCGCGGGTCCGTCCTGCGTTACGACCGCCCCACGGATCCGGTGGCCGAAGATGATTGGGAAGCCAGCAATTGATCGTGTTGGACACGCATGTTCTCGTCCGCTGGGTCGGCGGTGAGACCGATATGCTTTCAGAACCCGCACTTCACGCAATCGAGCGGGAGAGGATAGGTGGCGAGATTTTGATCTCCTCGATATCGGCATGGGAAATCGCCATGCTGATTTCCCGGGGGCGTCTCCTGCTATCGATGGACGTGGGCGAATGGCTGGCGACGGTCAGCAAACTCGAAAAACTGAGCTTCATTTCCGTCGATAATGACATTGCCGTGAATAGTACCGAACTTCCGGGAGAGTTTCACAAAGATCCGGCTGATCGGATCATTGTTGCGACC
This sequence comes from Mesorhizobium sp. M0166, assembly GCF_040322255.1. NCBI lineage: Bacteria > Pseudomonadati > Pseudomonadota > Alphaproteobacteria > Hyphomicrobiales > Phyllobacteriaceae > Mesorhizobium > Mesorhizobium sp. M0166. Next base: position 128,579 of record NZ_JAMYTD010000016.1, read on the forward strand.
AGTCGAAAATTTGCGGCACCTTTGGTGACCGCGGATCAGAAGCTGCGAGACTATCGATATGTAAAGACGATCTGGTAGGGCAATTACCAGCGGGTCTTTTCGCCGGGCGCCGCCGGCTCGATCGCCAGGGCGTGGACGCCGGATTTCAACTCCTCGGCCAGCAGATCGTTGACGGCGCGGTGACGCTCGACGCGGCTCATGCCGGCAAAGGCGGGGGCGACGATGCGGACGCGGAAATGCGTCTCGCCGGCGCCGTCGAAGGTGGCGTGATGGCCGGAATCCACATGATGATGCCCGGCATGAAGATGGCTTTCGTTGATGACGGACAGCCGTTCCGGCGAAAACGCCTTTTTCAGCTTATCTTCCATCGTTGCCTGTATGGACATCGCCGCTTCCCTTCACCACATCTATGTCATCGCACAAAATTCGCCATTCGCCGGTTTTATGCCGCGATTCAGCGGTTAGGGCGATCATCGCGAAAATGTCAATTCTTGTTTCGCATCCGCGAACAGCCCATAAATGGGTGAGATGAAGCCGTACCCAAAATATTTCGAGAAGATTCGCATCCGCCCGGAGAAGGACGCGGAGCTGAAGTCGCGTTCGCCGATCTGCCAGTGGGATGGCTGCAAGGAGGCCGGTACCCACCGCGCCCCGGTCGGACGCATGAAGGAAGGCGAGTATTTCCAGTTCTGCTTCGACCATGTGCGCGAGTACAACAAGGGCTTCAATTATTTCTCGGGCGTTCCCGACACCGAGATCGCGCGCTTCCAGAAGGAAGCCATGACCGGTCACCGGCCGACCTGGAAAATGGGCGTCAACGGCGCCTCGACACGCTCCTCGCCCGATTTCGCCCAGGCGCGCTCCGGCCGCGCCGGCTATTACAATCGCATGCGCGATCCCTTCGACCTGTTCAAAGGCCCGAAGGACCCGCGCGAAGCACGCGAGCGCAAGGCCAAGCCGCTTGAGGCCAAGGCACTGGAAACGCTTGGCCTTGATACAAAGGCAAGTGGCAAGGATATCAAGGCGCGCTATAAGGAACTTGTGAAACGCCACCATCCGGATGCGAATGGCGGCGACAGAGGTTCGGAAGACCGGTTCCGCGATGTGCTCCAGGCGTATCGCGTGCTCAAGCAGGCAGGTTTGTGCTGAGCGACCTTACGGTTCGTGTCGCTTTCCAACTTTCATAAGGTTGGAAAAGGCTCTAAGACCGCCCCCGAACAAAATCGATTGCCAGCGAAACGCGGCGTTTCGCTTGTGGAGACGTTGATAGAGATGAACAAGGTCGATCGCGACATCGCCAACCTGCCCGACACCACGGTGTCGGTGAAGGAGACATTCGGCTTCGACTCCAGGATGGTGGTGCCGGCCTATTCGGTGACGAGCGAGCATGTCCCCGACATCGACCCGGACTACCTGTTCGACAAGAACACGACTATGGCGATCCTCGCCGGCTTTGCCTATAACCGCCGGGTCATGGTGTCGGGCTATCACGGCACCGGCAAGTCGACGCATATCGAGCAGGTCGCCGCACGCCTCAACTGGCCTTGCGTGCGCGTCAATCTCGACAGCCATGTCAGCCGTATCGACCTCGTCGGCAAGGACGCCATCGTCGTCAAGGACGGGCTGCAGATCACCGAATTCCGCGATGGCATCCTGCCCTGGGCCTACCAGCACAATGTCGCGCTGTGCTTCGACGAGTACGATGCCGGCCGCCCGGACGTGATGTTCGTCATCCAGCGCGTGCTGGAATCGTCGGGCCGGCTGACGCTGCTCGACCAGAGCCGGGTCATCCGCCCGCATCCGGCCTTCAGGCTGTTTTCGACCGCCAACACGGTTGGGCTGGGCGACACCACCGGCCTCTACCACGGCACCCAGCAGATCAACCAGGCGCAGATGGACCGCTGGTCGATCGTCACCACGCTGAACTATCTGCCGCACGACAATGAGGTGAACATCGTGCTGGCCAAGGCCAAGCACTATCGCGACGGCAAGGGCAAGGAGATCGTCAACAAGATGGTGCGCGTCGCCGACATGACGCGGTCGGCCTTTATCAACGGCGATTTGTCGACCGTCATGAGCCCGCGCACGGTCATCACCTGGGCCGAGAATGCCGAAATCTTCGGCAACATCGGCATGGCGTTCCGGCTGACCTTCCTCAACAAATGCGACGAGCTGGAACGCTCGCTGGTCGCCGAGTTCTACCAGCGCGCCTTCGGCGAAGATCTGCCGGAATCGGCTGCCAATGTGGTGCTGGGCTAAGCAGAGTCTCGATGGCGGGTCCGGGCGACAACACGCGAAACAAATCCAAGACCGGCGCTGAGAACGACAGCTTCAAGCGCGCCGTTACCGTCTGCATGCGCGCCATTGCCGGCGACAAGGATCTCGAGGTCGGTTTCGCCAAGGACCGGCCGGCGCTGGCCGGCAGCCGTGCCCGGCTGCCGGAATTGCCGAAGAAGGCATCGAAGGCGGACATCGCCATCACCCGCGGGCTCGGCGATTCCATGGCGCTGAAGCGCGCCTGCCATGATGCGCGCATCCACACCAGGCTGGCACCGGAAGGCAAGGCAGCGCGCGCCATCTATGACGCGGTCGAGCAGGCCCGGGTCGAGGCGATAGGCTCTCGCGCCATGCAGGGCGTTGCCGACAATATCGGCTCGATGCTGGAGGACAAATACGCCAGGGCCAACCTCGTCGACGTCAAGGACAAGGCCGACGCGCCGATCGAGGAAGCGCTGGCGCTGATGGTGCGCGAAAAACTGACCGGCCGCGCTGTGCCGAAAAGCGGCGAACGGCTGGTCGATCTCTGGCGGCCCTGGGTCGAGGAAAAGGCCAGCGCCGATCTCGACGGGCTGTCGGCAAAGCTCGACGACCAGCAGGCATTCGCCCGCGTCGTGCGCGAGATGCTCGCCTCCATGGAAATGGCCGAGGAGCTCGGCGACGACCAGGAGACGGAAGACTCGGAGGACAACGACGAAAACCAGCCGCAAGGCGAGGAGCAGAGCGAGGAGGGCGGCGAAGACGATTCCGGCTCCGAGCAGTCGCAGTCCGAGGATACAGAGGCATCGTCGGACGACGAGCAATCGGCCGAGACGGAGGCCTCCGACGCCACCGCCGAGGATCTCTCCGACGATGACGACGCCGATGCGGAGACGCCCGGCGAGGCGCGCCGCAACGACAATCCCTTCACCAATCTGCCGAAGGAGATCGACTACAAGGTCTTCACCACGGCCTTCGACGAGACCGTAGGTGCGGAAGAACTGTGCGAGGAGGAGGAGCTTGATCGGCTGCGCGCCTTCCTCGACAAGCAGCTCGCCAACCTTTCCGGCGTCGTCGGGCGGCTGGCCAACCGGCTGCAACGCCGCCTGATGGCGCAGCAGAACCGCTCCTGGGATTTCGACCTCGAAGAGGGCTATCTCGATCCGGCGCGGCTGGTGCGCGTCGTCATCGACCCGATGCAGCCTCTGTCCTTCAAGCAGGAGCGCGACACCAAATTCCGCGACACGGTGGTGTCGCTGGTGCTCGATAATTCGGGTTCGATGCGCGGCCGGCCGATCACGGTCGCGGCGACCTGCGCCGACATCCTGGCGCGCACGCTGGAACGCTGCGGCGTCTCAGTCGAAATCCTCGGCTTCACCACCCGCGCCTGGAAGGGCGGACAGGCGCGCGAGAAATGGCTGAAGGAAGGCAAGCCGCCGAACCCCGGCCGGCTCAACGATCTGCGCCACATCATCTACAAATCCGCCGACCATCCGTGGCGGCGGGCGCGCCGCAATCTCGGCCTGATGATGCGCGAGGGGCTGCTCAAGGAAAACATCGACGGCGAGGCGCTGCTGTGGGCGCACAACCGGCTGATCGCGCGGCCGGAGCAGCGCAAGATCCTGATGATGATCTCGGACGGCGCGCCGGTCGATGATTCAACGCTGTCGGTCAATCCCGGCAATTATCTCGAGCGGCATCTGCGCGCCATCATCGAGCTCATCGAGACGCGCTCGCCGGTCGAGCTTTTGGCCATCGGCATCGGCCACGACGTTACCCGCTACTATCGCCGCGCCGTCACCATCGTCGATGCCGAAGAATTGGCCGGCGCCATGACCGAGCAGCTGGCCTCGCTGTTCGGCGAGGAAACCGTGCGCGACACGCGGCGCGGCGGCATGCGGCGCGCCGGATGATTTTTTCCCGCGGCGGCTTTCGGCAGAAGCTTTTGGCCGCCATTGCGTTGTTAGGCATCAGTTTGGCGCCTGCTATCTCTGCCGGGCCGGCCTCGGTCGAGCCGGCCGAAATCTCGGCACGGCCGATCAGCGAATTCCATATCGGCCGGCCGGACAAACAGTTCGGGCCGCTCGAATTCGTCGGCGGACTCGAAATGACCTCGCCGACACGCGATTTCGGCGCGCTGTCGGCGCTTCGGTTCCTCAAGCCGGGCAGCGATTTCATCGGCGTCGCCGACACCGGCTTCTGGTTCTTCGGCACCCTCGTCCACGATGCCGACAAGCGGCCTTCCGGCATCGAGAATTTTCGCATGCAGCAGATGGTCGATGCGGCCGGCCAGCCGATCGACGAGAAATGGGCGGTCGATGCCGAAGGCCTCGCGGTCAAGGACGGCATTGCCACGGTCGGCTTCGAGCGCGATCACCGTATCGCCGAGTTCAAGATCGACCCGGACGACATGAAGGCGCCGTTCAGGCAATTGGACTTCCTGATCCCGGCCGGGGAACTTCGCCGCAATCGCGGCTTCGAGACCGTCACTCGCGCCAATCCCAACGGGCAGCACGCGGGCGGACTGGTCGTGGTGTCGGAGAAGAGCCTCGACGAGGCCGGCAACATCTTTGCCGCGATCATCGAAGGGCCGCACAAGGGCGTCTTCACCGTCAAGCGCAATGGCGATTTCGACATCACCGACGGCGCCTTCCTGCCGGACGGCGACCTGTTGCTGCTGGAGCGCAGTTTTTCGATGGCCCGCGGCGTCAAGATGCGGCTGCGGCGCATCTATGGCGAAAGCGTCGAGAAGGGCGCCGTCGCCGACGGGCCGGTGCTGCTTGAAGCCGACATGGGTTACCAGATCGACAACATGGAAGCGCTCGACGTCTGGACTCGCGACGACGGCGCGCTGATCGTGTCGCTGATGTCCGACGACAACCATTCCATCCTGCAGCGCAATCTTTACCTGGAATTCATCCTGCACGAGGATTGACGCGCGACCGGTGGCTGACGGCGACGCTGGCGTTTCCACGTCGTTCGCAGCGCATGCAATGTCCTTGGCGATTTCCTCGGGCAATGACCGGCATCGCCGAGTTTTTCCAGCCGGCTCTCACCATGTGCAAAATACTTAAGTCGTGACTTGACAATTTGCGTCATCGGCGAAATACTCAAGTCCATGCTTAAGTATTCCGAGATCGACAGCATCCTGCGGGCTCTTGCCGAGCCGACGCGCCGGGCATTCCTGGAAAGGCTGAGCCGCGGGCCGGCCACCGTCAGCCAGCTGGCGGAGCCGTTCGGCATGACCTTCGCCGCCGTGCTCCAGCATCTCCAGGCGCTGGAAGCGTGCGGGCTGATCCGCAGCGAGAAGGTCGGACGCGTGCGCACCTGCCGGATCGAGCCTGGCGGGCTTGCCCCGCTCGCCGACTGGATCGCCGCGCGCCGTACGCCGGCCGAACGCCACCTCGACCGTCTCGGCCAGATCCTGGCGGAGACTGACCAACCGAACGCGACACTCCACGACCAGGAAAAGGACGACAAGAAATGAACCAGATTGCCCCGGTTAACGACGGGCACTCCGTCATCCATTCGATCTTCAGCATCGAGCGGACCTATCCGCAATCGCCCGAGCGCGTCTTCTTCGCCTTTGCCGACAAGGCGACAGTACGGCGCTGGCGCGTCGAAGGCGACGGCTTCACCATCGCCGAATTCACCTTCGATTTCCGTGTCGGCGGCGGCGAGGTTTCGCGGTTCAGCCATCAGGGCGGCCCGGAGATCAGGCTCGATGCGCAGTTCCAGGACATCGTCCCCGACCGGCGCATCGTATTTTCCTACCGGATGGCGGTCGGGCCGCAGCCGCTGTCGGCGTCGCTCACCACTGTCGAGTTCGCACCCTCCGGCGACGGCACCCGCCTGACCTATACCGAACAGGGTGCGTTCTTCGATGGCGTCGATTCAGCGCAAGGGCGCGAGGAGGGTACGCGCGGGCTGCTGCAGGCACTCGCCGCCGAGCTTCAGAAAGCGCGGTAGAGGTTCGTCGGCGTTATCGGGCGGCGTCCAGTAAGGGGCCTATTGCCCCTTGCTCGCGAGCCAGACGATGTGACGGGCGCCGCGCTTGCCGTGAGCCCGCACCTTGACCTCCTCGACCGTGAACCCCGCCTGCTTGAGCCTTCGGGTGAAACCTGCGTCAGGGCCCTGCGACCAGACCGCCAGCACACCGCCGGGCTTGAGAGCTGCTCTCGCGCTGATCAGGCCGGCCGCGCTGTAGAGCGCATCGTTGGCCTTGTGGACGATGCCCTCGGGGCCGTTGTCGACGTCGAGCAGGATCGCGTCCCAGGCCGATGCTTGCGAACGGATGAGCTGACCGACGTCGGTCTCGTGAATACTGACTCGCCGGTCGTCAAGGCAGCCGTCGAAAACCTCGGCCATCGGCCCGCGCGCCCAAATCACGACCGCCGGTACCAGTTCGGCAACGGTGACCTGCGCATCGGCGCCAAGCTCGGCCAGCGCCGCGCGCAAGGTAAAGCCCATGCCGAGGCCGCCGATCAGGATGTTTGGGGTCCGGCGGCCGGCAATCCTTTGACAGGACAGTTTGGCCAGCGCCTCTTCGGAACCGCTAAGCCGGCTATTCATCAGCTCGTTCGCGCCAAGCATGATCGAGAATTCGCCGCCGCGCCGTTTCAGGCGGAGTTCCTGTCCGCCGTCAGGCGTTTTTGCCGAGTCCAGTTGAAGCCAGGGGATCATGCTCGATAGTCTTTGAGCATGATCTTGTCCGAAAACCGGTTCCCACTTTCCGCTAACGCGGACCTTCGGTTCGGGATCATGCTCTATGCCGCCAGTGCCGGTTGGCTCCAGCGGGCGGCAAGCAGCCGGTAGGGGATCAGCGCCACCACCGCTATGACCAGCTTGACGCTGAGATCGCCGAGCGCCCAGGATATCCAGCGCATCGTCTCGACCGGCAGCACGCCCATCAATGGCGCGGTTTCCAGCGCAAAGCCGTCGTTGGGCCCGGCGAAGGCGAAAGCCGCCGCAAAGGCGACGGTGAAAAACACCACCGTATCGAAGACGGAGCCGACCAGCGTGCCGACGATCGGTGCGCGCCACCAACTCTGCCGGCGCAGCCGGTTGAACACGGTGACGTCGAGCAACTGCGCGGTGAGGAAGGCGGCGCCCGACGCCGCGGCAATGCGCACCAGCCGGTCGGCGGCGGTCTCGAATTCGATCAGGCCGTGGCGAAACAGCAGCGGCGGGATGACGATCGAGCAGATCACCGCTGTCATGAAGCCGACAAAGACGATCCTGCGCGCCACCGTCGGCCCATAGCGGCGATTGACGAGATCGGTGACCAGGAATGAGAACGGATAGGTGAAGGCGCCCCAGGTCAGGATGTCGGCCAACGACAACCCGCCGATTGCACCCTGCATCGGGAACTGCACAAGGATGTTCGATGCCACGACGACGAGCGCCATGGCCGCCACGAAGGGCAGGTACCGCGAGAGGAAAATCATTTTTTTATCCTGGGTAATGGAACCAGCGGAACGCGATCCGGAACCCGGGTCACGCCCTGGAAGGCGACTGACCGCCGAAAAACTCAGGCGGCCGGCTGTTCGGCGAGCTTCTTGGCGATCTGCTTCTTCAACAGGCGGGCGCGCTGCGACAATTCCTTGGCATCTGCCTTGACCAGGAAGGCATCCAGGCCGCCGCGATGCTCGACCGAACGCAGCGCGTTGGCCGAAATGCGCAGGCGCACATTCTGGTTCAGCGCTTCCGAGATCAGCGTCACATTGACGAGATTGGGCAGGAAGCGACGCTTGGTCTTGTTGTTGGCGTGGCTCACATTGTTGCCGGACATGACTGCCTTGGCAGTGAGTTCGCAGGTGCGGGACATGGTTCTAACCTTCGGTTCTCGGTCCTGCCCAAACATTCGACCCGCGCCGGGTGGCGCGCGGTTTCGGTCAGGCGGCCTTATGGAAAAAGTTGGCGTTCCATAGTTGCATTTCGTCGAGGCGTCAAGCTTGGGGTTGCTCGGGAGAGGGGAATCGCACCTTTCGGAGGAGGTGTCGTCGGCGAAGCTGCCGATCTCCCCCTTGCGGGGAAGATGTTGCTGTCCCGCGGATCTCTCAAGACTTGGGTTCCTCGCCCACCGCGAAGCGGGGGAAAGGTGGCCGCAAAGCGGCCGGAGAGGGGGCCTTTTCGTAGAGCGCGGTTCCCCCTCTCCGTCTCGGCTTCGCCGAGCCACCTCTCCCCCACTATCGTGCTATCGGATTCACACATTTTGCAGATTGAGTTTGGTTCCGTGCTTGATGGCGTGGAATTCGGCGAGGCCGATGCGCATGACCTTGGGGCCTGGCTTGCCGTAGTAGCCTGTCCAGCCGCCGAGGCGG
>NZ_JAMYTD010000017.1:0-134163 GCF_040322255.1 Mesorhizobium sp. M0166
CGCTACTGCCGCAAGGCTGGCATGAAGATCGGCGCGGTCGTCAATGTGCGCGAATCGACCATGGCGCGCGAATCCGACGTCATCCTGCCGACATTGGCCGGCCCGGAGATCGGCGTCGCCTCGACCAAGGCGTTCACCTGCCAGCTTTCCGTGCTGGCCTCACTGGCGGTGCGGGCCGGCGTGGCGCGCGGAACGATTTCGCATGAGCAGGAGAAAACGCTGATACGCGAGCTGTCGGAAGCGCCGCGTTATGCGAACCAGGTGCTAAAGCTCGATGGGCAGATCGAAAAGATCGCGCGCGACCTCTCGCACTACAAAAACGTGCTTTATCTCGGCCGTGACACCAATTTTCCGCTGGCCATGGAAGGCGCGCTGAAGCTTAAGGAAATTTCCTATATTCACGCCGAAGGCTATGCCGCCGGCGAGTTGAAGCACGGCCCGATCGCGCTGATCGACGAGAACATGCCCGTCATCGTCATCGCGCCGCATGACCGCATCTTCGAAAAGACAGTGTCGAACATGCAGGAGGTGGCGGCGCGCGGCGGCAAGATCATCCTGATCACCGACGGCAAGGGCGCGGCACACGCTACGGTGAAGACGATGGAGACGATCGTTTTGCCGGACGTGCCGGAAATCATCTCGCCGATCATCTACGCGCTGCCGATCCAGATGCTCGCCTACTTCACCGCCGTGTTCATGGGCACGGACGTCGACCAGCCTCGCAACCTGGCGAAATCGGTAACGGTGGAATAGGTCTCGTTTAAAAACTTCGCCATTCCAAAGCGCCTTCGGGTTCAGTAGTGTCGCGCTGCAAACACACGCTGCGGTGAACCATGTCGGATGCTCTCAAGACCTCAGGCATGACCCGGCTGAGAAACTATTTCCTGACCGGCTTCGTCGTTTGCGCGCCGCTGGCGATTACTGCCTACATTGCCTGGTCGCTGATCGGCTGGGTCGATTCCTGGGTGAAACCCTACATTCCGGTACGCTACAATCCGGACACTTACCTGCCGTTTCCAGTGCCGGGTTTTGGGCTGATCGTTGCCCTGATCCTCATCACCTTCATCGGCTTTATGACCGCCAATATCGTTGGCCGCGCCATCGTCAATTTCGGCGAGCGCCTGCTTGGCCGCATGCCGCTGGTGCGCGGCATCTACCGTTCGCTGAAGCAGATTTTCGAGACCGTGCTGTCGAACAAGGGCGACATGTTCCGCCAGGTCGGGTTGGTCGAATATCCGCGCAAGGGGGTCTGGTCGCTGGTTTTCGTCGCCAGCGAGAAGGAAACCGAGATCAACCAGAAGCTCGACCGGGAAGGCGATCCGCTGATTGCCGTGTTCATGCCGTGTACGCCCAACCCGACGACGGGCTTTCTGATGTATGTGCCGAAATCCGACATTGTGCTGCTCGACATGACAATCGAGGACGGAGCCAAGCTGATCGTGTCGGCCGGCCTGGTGGCGCCGGCGGTCAAAATGGTGACGGTGAACGGCGAGCAGATCCACGGCGCGCTTGCCAATCCTCCGCTTGGCACGATGCCTCAGCCGGCACGCAGCAGCCGCACGGCCTCGTCGCGGCCGAACAGATAGAGCAGCAGGCGCAGCGCCGCGCCACGTTCGGACTGCAGTTCCGGATCGCGCGACAGGATCAGCCGCGCATCGTCGCGAGCGGCCTCGAGCAGGTCGGCATGCGCCTCGATGCGCGCCACCTGGAAGCCCGGCGTGCCGGACTGGCGGGTGCCGAGCAACTCGCCTTCGCCGCGCAGCTTCAAATCCTCTTCGGCGATACGGAAGCCGTCCTCGGTCTCGCGCATCACCGACAGCCGGCGTTTGGCCGTCTCGCCGAGCGGATCCTTGTAGAGGAGCACGCAGGATGAAGGCTTGTCGCCGCGCCCAACCCGGCCGCGCAATTGATGCAGTTGGGCGAGGCCAAAACGTTCGGCATGCTCGATGACCATGATCGTCGCATCAGGCACATCGACGCCGACCTCGATGACGGTGGTGGCGATCAGGATACGGGTGTCGCCCTGCTTGAAGGCGCGCATCGCCTCGTCTTTGTCGGCGCCTTTCATGCGGCCATGCACCAGGCCGACGCGGTCGCCGAACAGCGGCTTCAGCGAGGCAAAACGGTCCTCGGCCGACATCAGCTTGATCTCCTCGGATTCCTCGACCAGCGGACAGATCCAGTAGATTTTCTGGCCATCGGCGACGGCGTCGAGCATGCGGCCGATCAGTTCGTCGAGCCGTTCAAGCGGCAAGGTGACGGTGCGGATCGGCTGGCGGCCGGCCGGCTTTTCCGTCAACTTCGACACATCCATGTCGCCGAATGCAGTTAGCACCAGCGTCCGCGGTATCGGCGTTGCCGTCATCACCAGCATGTCGGGCGCATCGCCCTTGGCGGTGATCGCAAGGCGCTGGTGGACGCCGAAACGGTGCTGCTCGTCGACGACGGCGAACACAAGATCACGGAACGTCACCGTTTCCTGGAACAGCGCATGGGTGCCGACCACGATGTCGATGTCGCCATTTGCCAGCCCGGTCAGCGTGTCGGCGCGCTCGCGGCCCTTTTCGCGGCCGGTGAGGATGGCGATGCGCAAGCCGGCCCGTTCCGCCAACGGCGCAATCGTTGCCAGATGCTGGCGCGCCAGGATTTCGGTGGGCGACATCAATGCCGCTTGGCCGCCGGCCTCGACGGCACGCGCCATGGCAAGCAGCGCGACCACCGTCTTGCCGGAGCCGACATCGCCCTGCAAAAGGCGCAGCATGCGTTCGGGGTCACCGAGATCGGAGTTGATTTCGGCAAGCGCCATTTCCTGCGACATGGTCAGCGAATAGGGGAGTGCCGCGCGCAATTGTTCGACTATGCGGCCGTCGCCGACGAGTGGCCGGCCCGATAATCGGCGGACCTTGGCCCGTACCAGCGCCAGCGATACCTGGCCGGCCAAGAACTCGTCAAAGGCAAGGCGCCGCCACGCTGCGCCGTCGACAGAGACGTCGATCGGGTCGGCAGGATTGTGGATGCGGTTGAGCGCATCGCCGAAAGCAGGAAAGGCATGGCGGCGCCGGAACTCACCGTCCTGCCATTCGGGCAGCACCGGCAGGCGGGCCAGCGCCTGGCCGATGGCCCGGCGCAGCACCTTGCCCGAGAGCCCGGCGGTCAGCGGATAGACCGGCTCGACCGGCGGGAGGTTTTCTGCGTCGCCGGCAAGTGCGATATGGTCGGGGTGAACCATGGTCGGGCGGCCATTGAACCATTCCATGCGGCCTGAGACGACGACATGCTCGCCTACGGGCATTGCTTTTTCGAGATAGGCAGCATGAGCATGGAAGAAGGTCAGCGCGATCTCGCCGGTGTCGTCATGGGCGTAGACCCGGTACGGGACCGACCTGTTGCCGCGTGGCGGCGGCTGGTGGCGGTCGATGCGTACGTCGAGCGTAACGATGGCGCCCTCGGCCGAACCGGCGATGCCCGGCCGGTTGCGACGGTCGATGACAGTATGCGGCAGCACGAACAAGAGGTCCCCGGCGCGCGCGGCCCGGTCGCCGAGGTCGGCTGTTACGACTTTTTCGATCAGCGCGCCAACCTTCGGCCCGACGCCAGCAAGCGAGGTGATCGGGACAAACAGAGGATCGAGGAGGGAGGGACGCATGATGTCAGCTTATGTTGCGGCGACTGTAGCGCAAGGCTGACACCGCCTTCTATCCACGCTATATGCGCCGCCTGGGCAAGGATGTTGCACGATGACGGGAACGAAACGATCAAGCGAGGGCCTCGATGCCCGCCGCCGCAAGCTTCTGTTTCGTTCGTGGCACCGCGGCATGCGCGAGATGGACCTTATACTCGGCAGCTTCGCCGATGCCGAGATCGGCGCCTTGACCGGCGACGAAATCGACCAATATGAGAGGCTCCTCGACATTCCCGACACCGAATTCCTGCCTCTCGTCACTGGCGAACGCCCGGTTCCGGCGGATGTCGACTGTGCCGTCCTGCAAAAAATCCTGGCTTCGCGCCGGGACATGACCTTCTGAACAACGTGTAGCCATGAGCCTTATCCCTACGATCGGTCTGCCGAAAGGCCGCGCCGGCCAGTTCATCGTCGATGGCGTCGCCGACGGCTACGAAGCCTTTGCGCTGGTGCAGGCTGCACATGAGATCGCACCGGACAAGCCGGTGCTGTTCGTGGCCCGCGACGGCCAGCGTCTGCCGGCGATCGTCGAGGCGCTTGCCTTTGCCGCGCCGGGCCTGCCTGTGCTGGAACTGCCGGCCTGGGACTGCCTGCCTTACGACCGCGTCTCGCCCGGCGCCGACGCCGCCGCAAGGCGGCTCGATGCGCTGGCAGCGATGATCGCGCTGGCGAAGAAGCCGCACCGCGCCGTCATTCTGACCACCGCGAATGCCTTGCTTCAGCGCATTCCGCCGGCGGAACTCGTCGAGGCGCAGACCTTTCACGCCAAGCCCGGTAACCAGATCGACATGAACACGCTGGTGTCGCGGCTTGAGACTTCCGGCTTCGAGCGGGTGCCGACGGTGCGCGGCATCGGCGAATTTGCGGTGCGCGGTGGTATTCTCGATCTCTACGCGCCCGGATGGGCGGAGGCGCTGCGCCTCGATTTCTTCGGCGATACGCTGGAATCGATCCGCGTCTTCGATACCGCAACGCAGCGCACGATCGGCCAGCGCAAGTCGATGGCGCTACAGGCAATGAGCGAGGTGGCGCTGACGCCGGAAACCATCAGCCGCTTCCGCCGCGCCTACATCGAAGCCTTTGGCGCGCCCTCGCGCGACGATGGGCTCTATGCGGCGGTCAGCGAGGGCAGGCGGTTTGCCGGCATGGAGCACTGGCTGCCGTTCTTCTATGAGCGGCTGGAAACCGTGTTTGATTACCTGCCGGATGCGCCCGTGGTGTTTGATCATCTGGCGCATGAGGCACTGGCCGAGCGCCATGCGCTGATTCTCGATCATTACGAAGCGCGCAAAAAACAGGCCGACGGCGCCTTGAAGGATGCCGTGCCCTACAAGCCGGTGCCGCCGGATTTGCTTTATCTGTCGCCCGAGAACCTGATTGCCTCGCTTGGCCCGCGCGAAGCCATCGACTTCACCTCCTTCGACGCGCCCGATGCCGGTGCGAAAAAGGTGTTCCATGCCGGCTCGCGCCATGGTCGCAGCTTCGTCGAGGAACGCGCCGACCCTAACGCCAACGTCTTCGACGTCGTCGTCAAACACATTTCCGACGAGCGCGCTGCAAGCCGCCGTGTCATCGTCGCCGGCTGGACTGAAGGTTCGCTCGACCGGCTCGGCCAGATCCTGGCCGAGCATCACCTTGGCAATCTGAAGCCGGTGGCGACGCTTGCCGAAGCCGGAAAGCTTGAGCCAGGGCAGGCGGGACTGGCCGTGCTGCCGCTCGAATCCGGCTTCGAGACGGAGAAACTGGTCGTCGTCGCCGAGCAGGACATTCTCGGCGACCGGCTGATCCGGCGCTCGAAGCGCAAGAAGCGTGCGTCCGACTTCATCGCCGAGGCTTCGGCATTGTCCTCAGGCGATATCGTCGTCCATGCCGACCATGGCATTGGCCGCTTCATCGGGCTGCGCACCATCGAGGCGGTCGGTGCGCCGCACGATTGCCTCGAAATCCACTATGCCGGCGACGATCGGCTGTTCTTGCCGGTGGAAAACATCGAGCTGCTGTCGCGCTATGGCTCGGATTCGGCCGAGGCGACGCTCGACAAGCTTGGCGGCGGCGCCTGGCAATCGCGCAAGGCACGGCTGAAGAAACGCCTGCTCGACATGGCCGGTCAGCTGATCCGCATCGCCGCCGAGCGGCAAATGCGGGCCGCACCGGCGCTGGTGCCGGCGGACGGCCTCTATGGCGAGTTTGCAGCGCGTTTCCCCTATGAGGAAACTGACGACCAGCAAACGGCGATCGATTCGGTCATGGATGATCTGGGCGTTGGAAAGCCGATGGACCGGCTGATCTGCGGCGATGTCGGCTTCGGCAAGACCGAAGTCGCGCTTCGTGCCGCCTTCATCGCGGCGATGGAAGGCTTTCAGGTCGCGGTGGTGGTGCCGACGACATTGTTGTCGCGCCAGCATTTCAAGACCTTCTCGCAGCGCTTCTCCGGCCTGCCGATCCGCGTCGCCCAGGCCTCGCGGCTGGTCGGCGCCAAGGAACTGGCCGAGACCAAGAAGGGCGTCGCCGAGGGCCAAGTCGACATCGTCATCGGCACGCACGCACTGCTCGGCTCCGCGATCTCATTCAAGAATCTCGGCCTGCTGATCATCGACGAGGAGCAGCATTTCGGCGTCAAGCACAAGGAGCGGCTGAAGGATCTCAAGACCGAGGTCCACGTTCTGACGCTGTCGGCGACGCCGATCCCGCGAACGCTGCAGCTTGCCTTGACCGGCGTGCGTGAGCTGTCATTGATCGCCACGCCGCCGGTCGATCGCATGGCCGTGCGTACCTTCATCTCCCCCTTCGATCCGCTGGTCATCCGTGAGACGCTGCTGCGCGAGCGCTACCGTGGCGGCCATTCCTTCTACGTCGTACCGCGCATCAGCGATCTCGCGGAAATCCATGATTTCCTGCGCGAATCCGTGCCTGAGCTGAAAGTGGCCGTGGCTCACGGCCAGATGCCGCCCGGTGAACTCGACGACATCATGAACGCCTTCTATGACGGCCAGTACGATGTGCTTTTGTCGACCACAATCGTCGAATCCGGCCTCGATATACCGACCGCCAATACGCTGATCGTGCACCGCGCCGATATGTTCGGCCTGTCGCAGCTCTATCAGCTGCGCGGCCGCGTCGGCCGTTCTAAGGTGCGCGCCTATGCGCTCTTCACGCTGCCCGCCAACCGCAAGCTCACCGATACGGCCGAGCGTCGGCTGAAAGTGTTGCAGTCGCTCGATACGCTCGGTGCCGGTTTCCAGCTGGCCAGCCACGACCTCGATATCCGCGGCGCCGGCAATCTGCTTGGCGAAGAGCAGTCGGGCCACATCAAGGAGGTCGGCTTCGAACTCTACCAGCAGATGCTGGAGGAGGCAGTGGCCGAAGTGAAGGATTCCGGCGAGGTGCAGGACGGCGGCTGGTCGCCGCAGATCGCCGTCGGCACGGCGGTGATGATCCCGGAAAGCTATGTCCCGGACCTGCAGCTCAGGTTGGCGCTCTATCGGCGCCTTGGCGATCTCGAAAATACGGAAGAGATCGATGCTTTCGGCGCCGAGCTGATCGACCGGTTCGGGCCGCTGCCGGAAGAGGTAAAACATCTGTTGAAGATCGTCTTCATCAAGGCGCTTTGCCGCAAGGCCAACGTGGAGAAGCTCGACGCCGGGCCGAAAGGCGTCGTCATCCATTTCCGCAAGCGGGAATTCCCCAATCCGGTCGGGCTGGTCAAGCTCATCGGCGAACAGGGCTCGCTGGCCAAGATCCGACCCGACCAGAGCGTCGTCTTCAGCCGTGACTGGGCGACGCCCGAAAAGCGGCTGGCAGGCTCAGCGGTTGTCATGACGCAGCTGGCGCGGCTGGTGGAGAAGGCGGCGTAGCCGGGTGTCGCTGGTGCTCTGGACAACAACCGCGCTGGCACTTTCGCCGCTGGCCGTCGTTCGCCAGCGCTGAGATTCCGGTCTAGAATAGGAAATCGGCTTCGTGTATGGAGCCGCGACCCCATATGGGGTGGATTGGCGGGCGATGGCGTCCGCCTGAAAGAGCGTTGGGTGCTTCGATGACGAAATGGTCGCCGAATTCGTGGAGAGCTAAGCCGATCCAGCAGGTTCCTGCCTATCCGGACCTTGTCGCGCTGAGGAACACGGAAACCCAGCTCGCTACCTTTCCGCCGTTGGTTTTTGCAGGTGAGGCACGCAAGCTGAAGAAGCAGCTTGCAGCCGTCGCTGCCGGTGACGCATTCCTTCTTCAGGGTGGCGATTGCGCCGAGAGCTTCGCCGAGCATGGCGCCGACAATATCCGCGACTTCTTCCGCGTCTTCCTGCAGATGTCGGTGGTGCTGACCTTCGCCGGCGCTCAGCCGGTGGTGAAGGTCGGCCGTGTCGCCGGCCAGTTCGCCAAGCCGCGCTCGTCCGACAATGAGACCAAGGGCGGTGTGACGCTGCCCAGCTATCGCGGCGACATCATCAATGGCATCGAGTTCGATGCCAAATCACGCATTCCCGATCCTGCGCGGCAGGAGATGGCGTACCGCCAGTCGGCAGCGACGCTCAACCTTTTGCGTGCCTTCGCCCAGGGTGGCTACGCCAGCCTGGAGAACGTACATCAATGGATGCTTGGCTTCGTGTCCGACAGCCCGCAGGGCGAGAAATACGAGTCGCTCGCCAACCGCATCACCGAGACGATGGACTTCATGAAGGCCGTCGGCATCACCTCGGAGACCAATTATGCGCTGCGCGAGACCGATTTCTATACCAGCCATGAGGCGCTGCTGCTCGGTTATGAAGAGGCGCTGACCCGCGTCGATTCGACTTCGGGCGACTGGTACGCCACCTCCGGCCACATGATCTGGATCGGCGACCGCACGCGCCAACCCGACCATGCGCATGTCGAATATTGCCGCGGCATCAAGAACCCGCTCGGTCTGAAATGCGGGCCGTCGCTGACGCCGGACGGCCTGTTGCAGCTCATCGACCTGCTCAATCCGGAGAACGAGCCCGGCCGGCTGACGCTTATCGCCCGCTTCGGCTCGGACAAGGTCGCTGACCATCTGCCCAAGCTGGTGCGCGCGGTGCAGAAGGAAGGCCGCAGCGTTGTGTGGTCGTCGGACCCGATGCATGGCAACACCATCGAAGCCGCCGGCTACAAGACACGGCCGTTCGACCGCATCCTGAAGGAGGTGCAGACGTTCTTCGAGGTGCACCGCGCCGAAGGCACGCATCCAGGCGGCATCCACATCGAGATGACAGGCAAGAACGTCACCGAATGCACAGGTGGCGCCCGCGCCATCACCGCCGAAGAGCTGCAGGATCGCTACCACACCCATTGCGATCCGCGCCTTAACGCCGACCAGGCGATCGAGTTGGCGTTCCTGGTCTCCGATCTGCTCAAGAAGACCCATCCGGTCCAGCACAAGCAGGCCGTCAACGGTTGATACGATCTGAACTTTGATGTCATTGAAAAAGCGCCGGGCGAAAACCGGCGCTTTTTGTATTCAATCCCGCCGGTGTCGCATTTGCTCGTGCCTAACGCGCGCAAAACTGGAATCCTGCCAGGCGATGGCAATTGTATCGGGAGGCCGACATGGCTGACAGTCACATCGGATCATGCTTGTGCGGGGCAGTGCGGTTCCAAACACGAGGACCGCTGCGCGGTGTCATCTACTGCCATTGCTCGCAGTGCCGGAAGCAGAGCGGGCATTTCTATGCGGCGACCAACGTTGCCGACCGCGACATCACAATCACCGGCGCGGAGAGCATCACCTGGTACGAGGCTTCTTCGTTCGCCAGGCGCGGCTTCTGCAAGACATGCGGCTCTCTGCTGTTCTGGAAGCCGAGCGACGATGGCTACGTTTCGGTCATGGCAGGCCTGTTCGACGCGCCAACCGGGCTCCAAGGAGAATGCCATATCTTCGTCGGCGACAAGGGGGATTATTACGCCCTCGATGACGGGCTGCCGCAGTTCGAGAAGTCGACGCCGTCGATCAAGGTGGCGGGCGACTGATTTTGAAGAGGTCGCCTTATTCCCTTGGTCCAGCCATTGCGCTAATCCCCTGCCGGTGATTCCGAAGGGTTTTGGCATGCAGCGGCTGATCGACGCTTTTTACAATTCGGTGCGGGCGTTTCGCAAACTGGCCACCGGCGAGGCCGCCTTCCAGCTGGAGCTGACACTGCTCGTGCTTGCCTTGCCGCTCGGCTGGTTCCTTTCGGAATCGTGGCGCGGCTATGCGCTGCTGATCGGCGCGGTGCTGCTCATGATCATGATCGAGGTGCTGAACACCGGCATCGAGGCGGCATGCGACGCGTTCAGCCGTGAATTCAACATCGATATCCAACTGGCCAAGGATTGCGGTTCGCTGGCGGTGCTGATTTCGGTGGTGATCGCTGCCGGCGTCTGGGGCGTCGCCGTCATCGAGCGGATCGTAGGGGCACCGATCTGAGGTACACTTTCGGGATCATGGTCTAAGGGGACCGATATGGCCGATACCGCCGGATTTCTGCTGCTTGAACGTGAGGGCCTGCCGGACGATCTTCGCTGGCTGGTCGAGAAATATCCGCGCGAGGATTGGCAGGCGCATGCCAACATCCACGGCATGGCCAACATGTGGCTGCAGCGGCACGACCTGTTCCGCGAGCTTGGCGGCATGCTCACCAATGGTATTGGCGATTATCGAGAAGGTAGGCTGAACGCGCCGGAATTCGCGCGCTGGTTCGCGCCGCGCCTCAACCATTTCCTCGGCAATCTCGACGGCCACCACAATGTCGAGGACCATCATTATTTCCCGGTCTTCGCAAGGGCCGAGACCCGTCTGAAGCGCGGCTTCGAGATTCTCGATGCCGATCACCACGCAATCCATGAGGGACTGGAGCGCAATGCCCAGGCGGCAAATGCCTTCATCCGCACGCTTCAGGAGAGCGAAGACAAACAGCGTTTCGCCGCCGATGCCTATGCTGACGAGAACAGCCGGCTGATCGCCATGTTGACCCGGCATCTTGCCGACGAGGAAGACCTGATCATTCCACTGATCCTCGAGAAGGGTGATCGCGCGCTCGGCATTGATTGACGGTCAGCTTCCCTTGTGGAGTTCCTTCTTGGCGACGATATGGGCCGCGAGCCAGCCGAGGATGGCCACAACGAGGCCGATTGCCAGAGCGATCAGCAACCGCTCGTGGCGGGCCAGCGCCTGGCCAACGATGCGCTCCGCGCCCAGCCCGAAGACATAACCGACAGTGCAGAACAGTGCCGCCCAGACTACCGACGAGATGGCGTTGAGGATGATGAAGCGCGCCGCGGCGATGCCCGACAGCCCGGCCGCGATTCCGCCGACCAGGCGCAGGCCATAGATGTAGCGGTTCGACAGCACGAAAATGTTGGGATGAGAGGTGACAAGGCGGTAGGCGTGGCTGAAGCCCGGCCGGGCTCGGAGCCTGATCACGAATTTATGATCGGCGAAGCTCCGTCCCAAGATGAAGAAGAACGTGTCGCCACCGAAGGCGCCGAGCGCGGCTGCGAGAAACGCCTGCCACGGGACGAAGACATGCTGATGCGCGAAAAAACCGCCAAGAATTGCGGCGCTTTCGCCTTCGGCGACACAGCCCAGAAAGACCGCGACCAATCCATATTGCTCAATGAGACGATGGATGACTTCCGTCATGAAGACGTTCGCTGCTTCGACAGAATGTCGTCGATGCGCTTCACCTGCTCTGCCAGCCGGGCGATCTCGTCCCGCATGCCGATGATCTGGCTGTGGCGCAGTTCGTCGAGCTTTTCGTGTAGCGCCATGATCTCGATCTCGGCCTTGAGATTAACCTCATAGTCGTGGGCGGCGTCGATTCGATCGCGCTCCGTCTGGCGGTTCTGCGCCATCATGATCACTGGCGCCTGCAGGGCGGCGACCATGGAAAGCACGAGATTGAGGAAGATGAAGGGATAGGGATCGAAGGCGGCGCGCGACAAGAGCCAGACATTGCCTGCCGTCCACAGGATCAGGAAGCCAAGGAATGCCAGGATGAAGGACCACGAGCCGCCGATCCGGGCGATGGTGTCGGCCAAGCGATCTCCAAACGTCTGGTGAAAGGCGACGGCCTTGTTGGTGTCCTTGGAGATCGTGGTGCCCTCGAGCGTAGATTGCAGCACCCGGCTTTCGAGCGCGCTGAGGCCGTCCGGCTTTCGCTTCAGCCAGCGGCTTGCCAGGTCCTCGATCGTTTTGTTCATCGTCGCCTCCGTCGTCAGCGATGAGGTAGAAGCTGCCGGTTCATACGGGAAGTGGTAGATTGACGCGATGGGGTCAGGAAACAATGGTGGATTTTCAGAAAATTCGCGCCCGTGCAGCGAAGCGCAAAGGCGGTGAGGCAGCGCTGACGTCGCTGCTGGGTCCTATGCCCGACAATGCCGCGGTAGCAAAGATTGCGGACGACCGGATCCTGTCGACCATGGCCGAGCGGGTCTTTGCCGCCGGCTTTGTCTGGCGCGTCATCGAGCAGAAATGGCCGGGTTTCGAGGAAGCATTTCTTGGCTTCGAACCGAAGCGGCTGCTGTTCCAGCCTGACGATTTCTGGCACGATCTCACCGCCGACAAGCGCATCGTGCGCAATCCGCAGAAGATCAAGTCCGTACGCGACAACGCAGCCTTCGTCGAGCGCGTGTCGAAGGAGCATGGCAGCTTCGGCAAGTTCCTGGCCAATTGGCCGGCGGATGACCAGGTCGGGTTGATGGCCTATCTCAGCAAGCACGGCAGCCGGCTCGGCGGCAATACTGGCCAGTATTTTCTGCGCTGGCTGGATTGGGACGCCTTCATCGTCTCGGCCGACATGGCGGCAGCGCTGCGTGATGCGGGGCTCGACATTGCGGAGAGCCCGACGTCGAAGACGGATTTGGGCAGGATCCAGGCGCAGATCAACGCCTGGGCGGCGGAAACCGGGCTGCCGCGCCGACACATTTCGCGCATTCTGGCAATGTCGATCGGCGAGAACCATCCGCCGGAAGCCTTGCGCGAATATATGGGCGAATAGGATCGACTGTTTGGTCCAAACGAACGCCATTGCCCGACGAATTTTGCCGCGCTAAACCCACGGGCATGACAGACAAGACCGCTCCAGACATATTGCGCATCGCCGTCGCCCAGCTCAATCCGACGGTCGGCGACGTCGCCGGCAATCTTGCCAAGGCACGCGAGGCGAGGGCGGATGCCGCCCGCCAGGGCGCCGACCTCGTGCTGTTTACCGAGCTTTTCCTTTCCGGCTATCCGCCTGAGGATCTGGTGCTGAAGCCAGCCTTCCTGAAGGCCTGCGAGCGAGCGGCGGAGGATTTCGCTGGCGATACCGCCGACGGCGGCCCGGGTTTCATTATCGGCACGCCGTTGAAGCGCAAGACCGGCACGCACAATTCGATCATCTTTGCTGATGGCGGCAAGATCCTTGCCGAACGCTACAAGCTCGATCTGCCGAATTACGGTGAGTTCGACGAGAAGCGCGTCTTCCAGGCCGGCCCCGAGATCCAGGGGCCGATCAATTTCCGCGGCGTGCGCGTGGGAGTGCCGATCTGCGAAGATATCTGGGGCGAGGTTGCCGTCTGCGAGACGCTGGCCGAAAGCGGCGCGGAAATCCTGCTGGTCCCGAACGGCTCGCCCTATTACCGCGGCAAGGTCGATGTCCGCCACCAGATCGTCATCCGCCAGGTCATCGAATGCGGACTGCCGATTATCTATGCCAACCAGCTTGGCGGCCAGGACGAGCTGGTTTTCGATGGCGCATCGTTTGCCATAGGCGCTGACAAGACGCTGGCCTTCCAGATGAGCCAGTTCGAGGAGACGGTCAACGTCACCACCTGGAAGCGAAGCCGCGTCGCCGCAGGCGCGCAAAATGGAAATAATTCCGAGGGTTGGGTCTGCTCCGATGGACCGATGTCGAAAATCCCGGAGAAGGAGGAGGCCGACTACCGCGCCTGCATGTTGGGCCTGCGCGATTACGTCAACAAGAACGGTTTCAAGAATGTCGTGCTCGGCCTCTCCGGCGGCATCGATTCGGCGATCTGCGCGGCACTTGCCGTCGATGCGCTCGGCGAGGAACGGCTGCGCGCCGTGATGATGCCTTACCGCTACACTTCGAAGGACTCGCTGAAGGATGCCGAGGACTGCGCCCGCGCGCTCGGCTGCCGCTACGATATCGTGCCGATTTTCGAGCCGGTCGAAGGTTTCCTGCACGCGCTGACGCAGCTTTTCGAAGGCACCAAGGAAGGCATTACCGAGGAGAACCTGCAGAGCCGTGCACGCGGCACAATCCTGATGGCAATTTCCAATAAGTTCGGCTCGATGGTCGTCACCACTGGCAACAAGAGCGAGATGTCGGTCGGCTACGCTACGCTCTACGGCGACATGAATGGCGGCTTCAATCCGATCAAGGATCTTTACAAGATGCAGGTCTATGCGTTGTCGCGCTGGCGCAACGCGCATGTGCCGCCGGGCGCGCTAGGTCCGTCCGGCGAGGTAATCCCGAACAATATCATCGACAAGGCGCCCTCGGCGGAGCTCCGTGAGAACCAGACCGACCAGGATTCGCTGCCGCCCTATCCAGTGCTCGATGACATATTGGAGTGCCTGGTCGAGAACGAGATGGGCGTCGACGAGATCGTTGCCCGCGGCCATGACCGGGCGACGGTGGCGCGTGTCGAGCACCTGCTTTACGTCGCAGAATACAAGCGCCGGCAGGCGGCACCCGGCGTGAAGATCACCAGGAAGAACTTTGGCCGCGACCGCCGTTATCCCATCACCAACCGGTTCAGGGATGGCGGGTAGGCGATTGGC
Organism: Mesorhizobium sp. M0166; assembly: GCF_040322255.1. Taxonomy (NCBI): domain Bacteria; kingdom Pseudomonadati; phylum Pseudomonadota; class Alphaproteobacteria; order Hyphomicrobiales; family Phyllobacteriaceae; genus Mesorhizobium; species Mesorhizobium sp. M0166. The sequence continues at coordinate 14,457 of NZ_JAMYTD010000017.1, forward strand.
TGCATAACGGTTTAGCCATGGCCAACTTTGAGATCAGCTTCGACCTGTCGCGGATCGACTTCCGGGCGACGTCCGACATTTTGAAGGAGAGCTATTGGGGCAGTGGCCGCAGCGACGAATTGCATCGCCGCGCCTTTGCCAACTCGCTTTGCGTCGGCGCCTATGTCGTCGGCAATCAGGTAGGCTTTGGCCGGGCGATTTCCGACCGTACGGTATTTGCCTATCTAGCCGATGTCATCGTCTGGCCGGAGCATCGCGGGCAAGGCATCGGAACCCGGCTTGTCCAGGCGCTTATCGATCATCCGGATTGCAAGACTGTCACCCACTGGAGCCTGTCGACCAACGACGCACACTCCCTGTACGAGAAGCTCGGCTTCAGGCCTTCCACGGACGGCCGCTATATGCGCCTCGACCGTATCCCGGCAATTTGAACAGAGGCGGCGTACAACCGGCCGTTGTTGCAAAATCGCCTCACTGGTTGGACCAGATGCGCTTTCGGCTATCTACTGACTTGGCGCGGCGTTGAGGCGTCTCTATAAACGCCTCTCCGCGATTCTCCTTCAGGAGGAACCGAATGCCAGGATTTGACATCGTTATGCGAGGCCGCGAAGCCTAGGTCTTGGTCAGTGCGCCGCGAGATAGCCTCGCGGCAAGGCTGAACCGAGGGCAGGCATTTCGCCGCTGCCGGTCGCCGCCCCTCTACAGGGCCGCCAAATACGCCAAACCTCCGCATCTCCGGGCGCCAAACGGCGCCGACGCGGTTTTTTGAATTTCTACTTTCGTGGGATCGGGCTCGTTTGCGCCCGAATGACATCATGGCTCGTTTTCGAATAGATTTGCGCGCGGCCGCCTTCCGCAGCGTTCTTGGCTTCACGCTCAGCCATTGGCGGCGTCAGCCGTGGCGGCTTGCCGGCATTATGGGCACCTTCCTGCTGTCGACCTTGGCCGACGTGCTGACGCCGCTCTATTCCGGCCGGCTGGTGGATGCCGTCGCCAGCAGTGCTGCGGCCGACGATGTTGCGTGGAACGCGGCGACAGCGGCCTTTTCGATGCTGGTGGCCCTGGCGCTCACCGGTGTCGTGCTGCGCAATCTCGCCTTCATGGCCATTGTCGAGCTGACGTTGAAGATGATGGCGGATATCGCCGCCGACGCCTTCCACCGCGTCCAGCGCTTCTCCACCGACTGGCACGCCAACAGCTTCGCCGGATCGACGGTGCGCAAGATAACGCGCGGCATGTGGGCGCTCGACCTGCTCAACGACACGATCCTGATCGCGCTGCTGCCGTCGGTCGTCATGCTCGTCGGCTCGACGCTGCTGCTTGGCTGGTTCTGGCCGCTGATGGGTGCTGTCGTCGCCACCGGTTCGGTTCTGTTCATCGCGGTGACGGCGATGCTGTCGCTTGGCTATGTCGCGCCTGCGGCAAGGCTTGCCAATGCGTGGGATACACGGCTCGGCGGCTCGCTGGCCGATGCGGTGAGCTGCAACGCCGTGGTCAAGGGTTTTGGCGCCGAGGAACGCGAGGAGACACGGCTTGCCGAGGTCGTCGCCAAATGGCGCGGCCGCACGCGGCGCACCTGGGTGCGCGGCACCGTCAATGGCACCACGCAAGGCACGATGCTGCTGCTTTTGAGAGCAGCGGTCATCGGATTCTCCCTGCTGTTGTGGTCGTGGGGGCAGGCGAGCGCCGGCGACGTCGCCTTCGTGCTGACCTCATTCTTCGTGCTGCAAGGCTATCTGCGCGACATCGGCACGCATATTCGCAATCTGCAGCGCTCGATCAACGACATGGAGGAACTGGTCGACTTCCAGTCCGAACCGCTCGGCATCGAGGATCGGCCCGGCGCCAAACCGATCCGGATCACCGATGGCCGTATCACCTTCGACAATGTCACGTTCCATTATGGCAGCCACCGCTTGCCGCTCTATCGCGAGTTTTCGGTGGACATCGCGCCGGGCGAACGCGTCGGGCTGGTTGGCCATTCGGGCTCCGGCAAAACGACGTTCGTCAAGCTGATCCAGCGCCTCTATGACGTGACTGCGGGAAATGTCCTGATCGACGGCCAGGATATTGCCAATGTGGCGCAGGCGTCGCTGCGCGCACAGATCGCGATTGTCCAGCAGGAGCCGATCCTGTTTCACCGGTCGCTGGCCGAAAACATCGCCTATGCCCGGCCGAGCGCCACGCAGGTCGAGATCGAGCACGCGGCGCGGTTGGCCAGCGCGCATGACTTCATCGCCAATTTGCCGAAAGGCTATGGCACGCTGGTCGGCGAGCGTGGCGTAAAGCTGTCGGGTGGTGAGCGTCAGCGCGTTGCAATCGCACGCGCCTTCCTTGCCGATGCGCGCATTCTCATCCTCGACGAGGCAACGTCGAGCCTCGATTCGGAATCGGAGGTGCTGATTCAGCAGGCGATGGAGCGGTTGATGGTCGGCCGCACGACGCTGGTCATTGCCCACCGGCTGTCGACGGTGCGGGCGCTGGACAGGCTTTTGGTGTTCGATCGCGGCCGCATCGTCGAAGAGGGCTCGCATGACCAGCTAATCCGGCTGCAAGGCGGCATCTACCGCCGGCTGTTCGAACGCCAGGCGCTTGAACTGACCAAAGGCCTGGTGATCTGACGGCTACGGCGCCGCGTGTCTTGATAGACGCGCGGCGCTGCCGTCTTTTCTTCGCCTTCGTCATGTTCTATGTCTGCCGCGGAGCGCGGGGGCGCGTCTTGTCAACAGCAAAACCATCCGGTACGCCCCGCTCATGACAGTTACCGTCCGTTTCGCCCCGTCACCGACCGGCCGCATCCATATCGGCAATGCGCGCACCGCTTTGTTCAATTGGCTGTTCGCCATCAAGAACAAAGGCCGCTTTATCCAGCGCTTCGACGACACCGACGTCGCCCGTTCGACGCAGGAATTTTCCGACGCCATCCTTTACGACCTGCATTGGTTGGGCATCTTCCCCGATGCCACGGAGTATCAGTCGCGGCGGGTCGAAATCTACGATGCCGCACTGGAGAGGCTGAAGGAGGCCCGCCTCGTCTATGCGTGCTATGAGACGCCTGAAGAGCTCGACCTGAGGCGCAAGGTGCGCCGCACGCGTGGCTTGCCGCCAGTCTATGGCCGCGAGGCGCTGACGCTGGCACCCGAGCAGGTCGCGGAATATGAGGCCGATGGCCGGCGGCCGCACTGGCGCTTTCTGCTGCCCAACTTCAGCAGCGATCCGCTGCAGCCGGAGCGCACCGAAATCCACTGGAACGACCTGGTGCGCGGCGAAGAGACCGTAGACCTCGCCTCGCTTTCAGACCCGGTTCTGCGGCGTGAGGACGGCACCTACCTCTATACATTGCCTTCGGTTGTCGACGACATCGACATGGGCGTCAGCCATGTCATTCGCGGCGACGACCACGTCACCAATACCGGCGTCCAAATAGCCCTGTTCCGAGCACTTGGCGCGGAGCCGCCGGTGTTCGGCCATCACAATCTTCTGACAACAGCATCAGGCGAGGGGCTTTCCAAGCGCACCGGCGCGCTGTCCATCCAGAGCCTGCGCGAGAGCGGCATCGAGCCAATGGCGGTCGCTTCGCTGGCGGTGCTCGTCGGTACCTCGGAAAACGTCGTGGCGGTGCCGACGATGGCTGAACTTGCCGAGCGCTTCGATCCGGCGGCAACATCGAAATCCGCCGCCAAATTCGATCCGGACGAGCTCTTCGTGCTCAACCGGACGCTGCTGCACCACATGCCGTTTTCCGAGGCGCGCGACCGGCTGACCGTGCTCGGCATCTCTGGCGAACAGGCCGAGCCTTTCTGGCTGGCGGTGCGCGGCAATCTCGACAGGCTGGCCGATGCGGCGATCTGGTGGCGTACGCTTCGAGACGGTCCAGAGGAGCCGGCGGAGTTTTCTGACGATGACCGCGACTTTCTTCGCCAGGCGTTCGAACTGCTGCCGGAGGAGCCTTGGAACGGCACGGTCTGGAAGGACTGGACCGGCAAGATCCGAGCGGCGAGCGGCCGCAAGGGCAAGGCGCTATTCATGCCGCTCAGGCTGGCGCTTACGGGACAGCCTTCGGGTCCGGAGCTTGCAGATCTGTTGCCGCTGCTGGGTCGGGAAGGAACGTTGGCCCGACGACCCTGACCTTGCGCTGCTCAGGCGGCGGCAACGATGTCGGCGAGGGCACAGGTTTGGCGGCAAGCCGTCTGATCGCCTCGCGGTCTAGGCCGCCCTCCGAATTGGCCAAGGTCTCCGGGTCGGCGCCCGCATCAGGCCTGGCAACCGGCAGCGGAATGAACGGAGTGGCCCCCACGTTCGCTTCGGATTGTTCCGGGCTGGGCGGGGGCGGGTTGCCGGCGATGATTTCGAAATTCTGCGCGGCGTTGCAGCCGCAGGCCGGCGGCCGCGGCATGTCGGACTGCTTGTAGAGGTAGGCGGTCGGCAGTTCGATATAAGGCCTGCCGGTCACCGAAGACGTCATGGACGCCGAATCACTGTTCATGCCGCGCGTGTAGAAAACCTGCATCTCGGTGCCGGGGCAGCTCGATTCGCAATTCTTCTGATCGCGCTCGAAATCGCCCAGCGAGGCAGCATTCGACATCGGGAAGAAATAGCCGTCGCAGGTCCGCACGCACATAGTGCGGAATTCGCCTCGCGGCTGGCCCAACTCATCGGCGTTGTTGAGCACGGTGCGGATGTTGCGCGGCTGACTTAGTTCTTCAGCCTGGTCGGGCTCTTCGGGCTGGCTGCCCAAAAGCTGGTCAAGCAGGTTTCGGTTGCCGTTTTCACGGCTGGCTTCGCGGACCGGCGCGCGCGTCCGCGCCGCCGCATCATCGCGGCAGCCATTGGCATCAAGCAAGGTCAATATGCGCGCGCGATCGCGTCGCGAACCACCGCCGGCAAGATCGGCGCGCTTGGCCTGCAGGGCGTCGAGATTGGCTGCCATGCGATTGATGGTGGCGTCGAGTGCTGCGCATGTGTTGGCGTTGCGGCGAGACAGCGAAAAGCCGCAGCCGGCGCTGCTGGACTGGCTGACGGCCTTTGAAATCTGCTGGCGCTGCCGGACGATCGCGTCGTCATATTTCCTGAGCAAGGCCGGTTTGCCGCCGCCACCACGAGAAGCGGCGGCAAGATCGGCTTCAAGCTGGCGGCAGAGGCGCGAAGCGGCTTGCGCCTGAGTGACGGCAATGCCGCACAGTAGCAGGGCGCCGAGCAGCGCGGCGGCCCGCGTCAGCTTCCAACTTGCGCCCGTCATCCCTCCGAAACTCCGCCTGCCTATCGTTCAGAAAGCTACCGCGCTTGCGGTTAACCGTTTGTTTAGCATACCGCCGATTCCGGCTTCAGCCCAAATGCGCGATGGCTTAGGCCTGTGCGCGGCTTCGACCACGACCAATGCTGTCATATTGACCACGCCCCGCGACGTATTCGGACCGAGCCAGAACGGCGACATCCTGGCGTTGCACGAAAAAGGCGTATTCGCCCCGAAGAATGCCTGGATTCAGTAGCGCCCGGAGGCTTGGCATGACCGCGATTACCCGTCGAGCCGCGGTGCAATTTGGTCTTTTGTGCCTGGCGATGCCGGTCGCCATGGCGCAGGAAAAGCCCGTCACGCCGGACTGGGGCACCAAATTGGTCGAAGCTGCCCGTGAGCAGATCGGCGTCACCACGCTCTACGATCCGACCTATACACGCCTGGCCTATCCGGGAGGGGACGTTGAGCCCGAGCGGGGGGTGTGCACGGATGTCGTGATCCGTGCCTATCGCCGCGCCTTCGATCTCGACCTGCAAAAATTGGTACATGAGGATATGCGGGCCAATTTTGCCGCCTATCCGAAGGCTTGGGGCTTGAAAGCACCGGACCGCAACATCGATCACCGCCGTGTGCCCAATCTTGCGGTCTATTTCGAGCGGCGCGGTGCCGCCTTGCCCGTCAGCCAAGACCCCGCCGACTATCGGCCTGGGGATCTCGTCGCCCAGATGCTGCCCGGCAATCTGTCGCATATTGCCATCGTATCGTCCAATCACTCCACTGTGGTGCCGACAAGAAGGCTGGTTATTCACAATATCGGCGGCGGCGCCAGGGAAGAGGACACTTTGTTTGCCTTCAGGCAGACAGGGCATTTCCGGTTCAAGCCAGTCTGAGAAAGCCCATGGCTAGCCCAGTTCAACGATTGCCTGCGCCTTGTGCGCGGCTTCGACCACGGCCAGTGCGGTCATGTTGACGACGCCGCGCGACGTGACTGACGGCGTCAATATGTGCGCCGGGCTGTCGGTGCCGAGCAGGATCGGGCCGACATGCAGCGCGTCCATCATCGTGCGCAGTGCCGTCAGCGTGATGTTCGCCGAATCGAGATTGGGAAACACCAGCAGATTGGCTTCGCCCTTCAGCCGCGAATGCGGATAGACGCGTTGGCGCAGCTGTTCCGACAGTGCCGAGTCGGCATGCATCTCGCCGTCGCATTGCAGGTCGGGTGCGATGCGCGCCAGGATCGCTGCCGCTTGCCGCATCTTCATGGCGCTTGGCGAATCGCGGGAGCCGAAATCCGAATGCGACAGCAGCGCTGCCTTGGGCTCGATGCCGAAACGCTGAATCTCCTCGGCCGCCAAAACGGTCATCTCGGCAATCTCCTCGGCGGTCGGATCGACGGAGACATGGGTATCGGTAAGGAAAATGATGCCGCGCTGCGAAATCAGCATGGAAAGCGTCGACAGGTCGCGATCCCTAATGCCGGCGCGCGGCCCGATGATCAGCGTGACGTTGCGCAGATGGCGCTCGAAACGGCCTTCGAGGCCGCAGACCATGGCGTCGGCGTCGCCGCGCTTCAGGGCAAGGGCGGCGATCACCGTGTTGTCGGTGCGCACCATGGTGCGCGCCGCTTCCGTCGTCACCCCACGCCGGCCGGCAAGCTCGATCAAGAGATCGACATAATGGCGGTAACGCGGATCGTCTTCCGGGTTGATCAAACCGAAATCGACGCCCGGCTTGATGCGCAGCCCATAGCGTTTCAACCGCACCTCGATGACATGCGGGCGGCCGATCAGGATCGGTTCGGCAATGCCTTCCTCGAGCACGACTTGCGCGGCGCGAAGCACGCGCTCGTCCTCGCCGTCGGCATAAATGACGCGCTTGGCGCTCGACGTCTTGGCCATCGAGAACACCGGCTTCATGACCAGGCCGGAGCGGAAGACGAAGCGGTTCAGCTTGTCGATATAGGCGGCGAAATCGGTGATCGGCCGGGTCGCGACGCCGGTCTCGCAGGCTGCCTTGGCGACGGCAGGGGCGATGCGCAGGATCAGCCGCGGATCGAAAGGTGACGGGATCAGGAAGTCCGGACCGAAGATCGGCGTCTCGCCGGAATAGGCACGCGCGGCAACGTCGGATGGCTCTTCGCGGGCAAGCGCTGCAATCGCTCGCACGGCGGCCATTTTCATCTCTTCGTTGATGGCGCTTGCGCCGCAATCCAGGGCACCACGGAAGATGTAAGGAAAACAGAGTACGTTATTGACTTGATTGGGGAAATCGGAGCGGCCGGTGCAGATCATCGCGTCGGGTCGCGCCGCCCGTGCCGCTTCTGGCATGATCTCGGGATTGGGATTGGCCAGCGCCAGGATCAGCGGCTTGGGCGCCATGTGATGGAGCAGTTCCGGTTTCAGCACGCCAGCGGCAGACAGGCCGAGAAACACGTCGGCGCCGGGCAGAACGTCGGCCAGCGTACGCGCCTCGGTCTCCTTCACATAGGGGTCTTTCCAGCGATCCATCTCCTCGACGCGGCCCTTATGGGCGACGCCGAACCGGTCGGTGACCCAGATGTTTTCGACCCGCGCGCCGAGCGAGACCAGAAGGTTGAGGCACGCAAGCGCCGCAGCGCCGGCGCCCGACGTGACGATCTTGATGTCGGATATGGACTTGCCGGCGAATTCCAGCCCGTTAAGCACAGCGGCGGCGACGATGATGGCGGTACCGTGCTGGTCGTCATGAAAGACCGGTATGCCCATGCGGGCTTTCAACTGCTCCTCGACTTCGAAGCATTCGGGCGCCTTGATGTCTTCCAGGTTGATGCCGCCGAAGGTTGGTTCCAGCGCCGAGATCGTCTCGACCATGCGCTCGATGCCGGGTGCATCGATCTCGATGTCGAAGACATCGATGCCGGCGAACTTCTTGAACAGCACCGCCTTGCCTTCCATCACCGGCTTGGAGGCGAGCGGACCGATATTGCCAAGGCCCAGCACCGCCGAACCGTTGGTGACAACGCCGACAAGATTGGCGCGGGCTGTATAATCGGCGGCGGTTGCCGGGTCGTCGCGGATTTCAAGGCAGGGGGCGGCGACCCCCGGCGAATAGGCAAGCGCCAGGTCGCGCTGGTTGCCGAGCGGCTTCGTCGCCTGGATTTCAAGCTTTCCGGGACGGGGGTGCTTATGGAAATAGAGCGCTGCTTCGTCGAGGTCGGATCGGGCCGCCTTCTTGCTTTCGCCTGTCATGACGGCCGCCTCCTCAGTTCAGTCCGTTTGGTGTTTTGAGTCTCTTAGCATGCAGCCGAGGCTTTTCGAGAGGTGATATGTCGCAAGCGCGAGCTTATCGCTTTGCATCGCCGCCCGGCCTGTGTCTGACACTGAAGTGTCGGGACGGCAGGCGGGGGTGCCGCGGCGAGCTATGCCGCCGTCCTGTTCCAAAGCGGGCATTACTTTCCCGTCGAAAGGCGGCTCCGCAGGGCTTGCACATCTTCTCGCGAAAGGGGCGCGCTCTCGTCTGACAGGAAGAACAAAGCCTCCGAGACACCATCGTCCGCAAAGTTGAAGTCGTCGCTCATTATCAGTGCATCGGCGATGTAGGCAGCCGCTTGGACCGGCAGGATGCCGTCGGCCAGCCGACTAAGCAGCACGTCCACATGTTGACGATTAACGATCGTATCTGGTCCGTCAGTGATGATGACATGCCCCACGCAGCCAGGCGTAGTCGAGGCGGTCGCGCACTCGGTCACTTCGGTTTCGATCTCCTGCCAAAGTTCGTCGGCTGGTTTCTCGCCGTTGAGGAAGGATATGAGGGACGAATGTTGCATTGCGACCTTGTACTCCACCGCTAGAACGCGCTGACGTAGAGGCCGCCATCCACCGGTATGTTCTGCCCGGTCAGGTAACCGGCATGAACCGAGCACAGGAAGGCGCAGATCTGGCCGAATTCCTCCGGCGTGCCGAGTCGCTTGGCCGGAACATTGGCCGCGGCCTTGGCCTTGCGCGAGGCAGCGGCGGCCGGATCTTCGGGCGTGCCGGCCTCGTGCGGGCCGCGCAGCCGGTCGGTATCGAGTTTTCCCGGCAGCATGTTGTTGATCGTTACATTGCGGTCGATCACCGTCCGCGCGACGCCGGCCAGGAACGAAGTGAGGCCGGCGCGGGCGCCGGACGACAGGTCGAGGCCGGGGATAGGCACATAGACCGACAGCGAGGTGATGTTGACGATGCGGCCGAAGCCGCGCGCCGCCATGCCGTCGATTACCGCCTGAACCAGCTCGACAGGGGTCACCATGTTCTGGGTGACGCCTTCGAGGATCTTTGCCCGGTCGAGCGCGCGGAAATCGCGAAACGGCGGACCGCCATTGTTGTTGACGAGGATGTCGGGATCGGGGCAGGCGGCAAGCAGCGCCTTCTGGACGTCGGGGTTGGATACGTCGCCAACAATCTCGGTCACCTTGACGCCGAATTTCTCGCGCAGCTCGGCGGCGGTTTTGGCCAGCACGTCGGCGTTGCGGCCGTTGACGACAAGATCGCAGCCTGCCTCCGCCAGCGCCATGGCGCAGCCGCGCCCCAAGCCTTTGCTCGAAGCGCAGACGATGGCCTTCTTGCCGCGAATGCCGAGATCCATGGTGATTTTCTCCTCTGATTGCCGCGGCAACGTATCCGGATGGCTGGACCAATCGCAACCGTCATACGGTTGTTGCATGAATCGGGGCATAGCCTCACCGAAAGCAACGGTGACAAATAATGTCCGGCGCAGAGCCCCGCACTTTCCGCAGCATGTTCATCTCCGACGTCCATCTCGGATCGAAGGCGGCGAAGGCCGAGTTCCTGATCGATTTCCTGCGCCATCACGATGCCGATATCATCTATCTCGTCGGCGACATCGTCGACGGCTGGCGCTTGAGACGGAGCTGGCATTGGCCGCAGAGCCACAATGACGTCGTCCAGAAGTTGCTGCGCAAGGCGCGCAAGGGCGCCAACATCACCTACATCGCCGGCAATCACGACGAGTTCGCGCGCCAATTCCAGGGCGTTCATTTCGGCGGCATCGTCGTCGCCGACCGCGCCATCCATGAGACCGCCGATGGCAAACGCCTTCTTGTCATCCATGGTGACCAGTTCGACACCGTCGTCCACAATGCGCGCTGGCTCGCCTATCTCGGCGACTATGCCTATGACGCGGCGATGCTGGTCAACCGCGTCATCACGCGCCTGCGCCAAGTGCTCGGCCTGCCTTACTGGTCGTTCTCGTCCTGGGCCAAGGTCAAGGTCAAGAAGGCGGTGAACTTCATCGGCTCGTTCCAGACCGTGCTGACCGAGGAGGCGCGCCGCTCGCATGTCGACGGCGTGATCTGCGGGCACATCCACCATGCCGCGATCGAAAGCTACGAGGACGTGCAATACATCAACACCGGCGATTGGGTGGAGAGCTGCACGGCGGTGGTCGAGCATTTTGACGGCCGGATGGAGATCCTGCACTGGGCGCATGTCCTTCCGGAGGCTCCGGTCGGCAGCGAGGTGCTCGTGCCGATCGACATCAAGGGCAGGGCAGTCCAGGCGGCTTGACCAAATCCGGCCGCATCTCGCTTTAATCGGTTAGTCCAGCGGTTTCATCGACTTTTTCGCCGTGTTAAGCAGCGGCAGGTGTGGCGGGCCGACCCGGCTGAATGCCGTGCCGACGGATCGCCTGTTAATGTCCTCGCTGCCGCCGCTTTCGCCCGAACAGCTCGTCAAGCCACGCCATTTCGAACTGCGCATGAGCTTGATCTTCTTCACGCTCTTCGTTCCGCTCGGGACGCATGTGCCGTATTTCCCGCTGTGGCTGCAGGCGAAGGGGTTCCACGCCGAGCAGATAGCCGTGATCCTCGCCGCGCCGATGTTCCTGCGCGTGGCGACGACGCCTTTTCTTACCGCTCTGGCAGACAAAGCGAGCGACCGCGCCAATGTCTATGTTGCGCTGGTCGCCGCATCGTTGGTCCTGTCCGCCGGCTACTTCCTGCCGCCGACCTACGCAATGGTACTTGCCGTATCCCTGGCGCTGACGGTCGTCTGGACGCCGCATTCGCCGATTGCCGATTCGCTCGCCCTTTCAGGTGTCCGCCGCTTCGGCTCGAATTACGCAAGCATGCGCAAATGGGGCTCGATCTCATATCTCTGCGCCAATCTCGCCGGCGGTTTCATCCTCTCGGCAAGCGGTGCCCAGGCTGTCCCGGTGATTATCTTCGCGGCGCTGTGTGCCGCGCTGGCCGCCGGACTGATCGCGCCGCGCCTCGGCCGTCCGCGCCGCGCCTCGCCGCTTTCGGCCGCCGATATGCAGCAATCGGCACCGAAACTCCTCAACCGGTACTTCCTCTATTTTTCGACAGGAGTCGGCGTCATCACCGCCAGCCACGCATTTCTCTACGGCTTCGTGTCGATCTACTGGAAGTCGATCGGCATCAGCGATTCGGTTGTCGGGCTGCTGTGGGGGTGGGGCGTCGTCGCCGAGATATGCATGTTCGTCGTCTTCACCCGGGCTTTCGCCTCCTTCTCGGTTGTCTCGATCATGCTGATTGCCGGGACAGGCGCGATCGTGCGCTGGATTGCTTTCCCTCTGATCTGGCCGCTTGGGCTTGGCGTTGGCGGGTTTTTCGCGATCCAGACACTGCACGCGCTTTCGGTGGCGCTCGTGCTGATCGGCCTGCAAAAGATGATCGGTGAGACAATCGCGGAAGAACGCACCGGGGCGGCGCAAGGCATCGCCTATTTCTCCAACGGCTTCTTCATGGCCGTGGCGACACTGATTTCAGGTCCTCTTTACGATCGCTTCGGCGCACACGGCTTTTTTGCCATGATCCCGATCGCCCTGACGGGCCTGGTGCTGATCGGACTTGCGGCGCGTTCAGCCCCACAGCGCCGGCTCGGGCGGTGACACCAGCGAACCCTGGTAGACGAGACCTGGAACGCGGTCGCGGGCCAACAGCAACGGACCATCGAGATCGACGAAATCGGCACCCTGCGCCAACAGCACGGCCGGCGCCATCGCAAGCGATGTACCGACCATGCAGCCGACCATGACGCCAAGACCCAGTTCGCGGGCGCGGTCGCGAAGCACGAGTGCAGCGGTCAGGCCACCCGATTTGTCGAGCTTGATGTTGACGGCGTCGTAAAGGCCGACAAGCGCTTCAAGGTCCTTCGCCTCGTGCACGCTTTCGTCGGCACAGATCGGCACCGGATGCGCGATGTGGCGAAGAATACCGTCATGTCCCGCCGGCAGCGGCTGTTCGATCAAGGCGATACCGTGCTCGGCGGCAAAGGCGAGGTTTGCGACGATATTGCCGTCATTCCAGCCCTCATTGGCGTCGAGAATGATTCGGCTGTCGGGTGCTGCGGCCGTCACTGCACGGATGCGGGCGATGTCGTTGTCGCCGCCGATCTTGACCTTGAGCAGCGGGCGCTGGGCGTTGGCGCGGGCTTGCGCCGCCATCGCCTCCGGCTCGGCGAGCGACAATGTATACGCCGTCTCAAGCACCCGTAACGGAACGGTTCGTATCGTATGCGCCACCGGCGTTCCGCTGATCTTCGCTTCCAGGTCCCAGAGCGCGCAGTCGATGGCGTTGCGTGCCGGACCCGCATGCATGGCATCGAGCAGGGCGATGCGGCTGATGCCGCGCGCGATCTCGCTGCGCATCGCCTCGATCGCGTCACGCACACCCTCCATGGTCTCGCCATAGCGCTTGTAAGGGACGCATTCGCCGCGCCCTGTCTGGCCGTTTTCGGCAATGGCGCAGGAAATCACCTCAGCTTCGGTCTTCGAGCCGCGCGAAATAGTGAAAGTTCCGGCGATGGGAAAGCGCTCGGCCTCGACCGAAATGACACGCGCCATATTTTTCTGCTCCGGCTGTGCAACAAGGAGGATGTCGGCAAATCGACAGGTCGGCCCCGTCAGGCTAAACAGGACGCCATGTTGACCATCCGCAAACGCGACGCAAGCGGCCCTGCCAAGGAGCCCGACCACCAGCCGCGCGTCGCGATCGGCGAGGAGGGCGGTGTTCTCGGCTGCGTTTTCTCGGGAACCTGGACGACACGCACCGTGGCTCTGGTCGATGCCGAGATGCGCAAGATCGAGAAGCGCAGCGGCTTCAAGACGCTGGCGCTCGACCTTTCAAAAATCGAGAAGATGGACACTGCCGGGGCGTGGCTGATCGACCGCCTGGTTAGCAGCTTCGAAAAGAAGGGCGTCGAGATCACGATGCAGGGGCAAAGCGAGATCGCCTCGATCCTGCTTGGCGCCGTCGGGGATGCCGTTCGACGGGAGCCCGAATCAGGTCCGGCAAAGCCGCCCAACTTCATCGTTCGTGGGCTCGAGGCGGTTGGCCGGCGTGTTTATGAGATGCGCGACGATTTCCTGGCCGCAATGAACATCCTCGGCGCCACGATACGCGGCTCGCAGATGAAGCTTGGGCGCGGCCATGGCGTCAATATGGCGGCGATCTTCAACCAGATCGATCGCATGGGCGTCGGCGCCATACCAGTGGTGGTGCTGATGTCGGCTATCGTTGGCGCAATCGTTGCCCAGCAAGGCGCCTATCAGCTCAGCTATTTCGGCGCCGACATCTTCGTCGTCGACCTGGTCGGCGTGCTGATCCTGCGCGAGCTCGGCGTGCTGATGACGGCGATCATGATCGCCGGCCGCTCCGGTAGCGCGATCACCGCCGAGATCGGCTCGATGAAAATGCGCGAGGAGGTCGATGCGCTGAAGGTCATTGGCCTCAATCCCATCGGCGTGCTGGTGTTTCCGCGGTTGGTCGCGCTGGTGATCGCACTGCCTTGCCTGACGATCATCGCCAACTTTGCCGCGCTCGGCGGCGGCATTCTGGCTGCATGGCTCTACTCCGATATTGCACCGGCAGCGTTCATCGACCGGCTACGTGTCGCAATCGACCTCAGCACCATCTTTGCCGGCCTGATCAAGGCGCCGTTCATGGCCATGATCATCGGCATAATTGCCTCGGTCGAGGGCATGAAGGTTGGCGGCAGCGCCGAATCGCTTGGCCAGCATGTGACCGCCTCAGTGGTGAAGTCGATCTTCGTGGTCATTATCCTCGACGGGCTTTTCGCCATGTTCTATGCAGCGATCGAGTTCTGACATGGCGCTGCCGGGCACAAACACGACCAAGGTGGCCGAGAAAGCCAAAGAAGACGAGATCGTGCTGTCGGCGCACGACATCACGGTGTCGTTCGCCGACCAGGTCGTTCTCGACAAATTGTCGCTCGATATCTGGCGCGGGGAGATTCTCGGCTTCGTCGGTGCCTCGGGTGCCGGCAAATCTGTTCTCTTGCGCACCATCCTTGGCTTGACGCGCAAGCAATCGGGAACAATCAAACTGTTCGGCGTCGACGTCGAGAAGGCAACCGAAAGGGAGCGCCTTCGCATCGACATGCGGCTCGGCGTGCTGTTCCAGCATGGCGCCCTTTTTTCAGCGCTGACGGTCCTCGAAAACGTTCAGGTGCCGATGCGCGAATATCTCGATTTGCCGAAGAAGCTGATGGACGAACTTGCCATGCTCAAGGTCGAGCTGGTCGGACTGCCTCCGGATGCGGCGCAAAAATTCCCCTCCGAGCTCTCAGGCGGCATGATCAAGCGTGCTGCGCTGGCGCGCGCCCTGGCGCTCGATCCGGATATCGTTTTCCTCGACGAGCCGACGTCCGGGCTTGATCCGATCAGTGCGGCTGAGTTCGACGAATTGGTCGTCAAGCTGCGCGATACGATGGATTTGACCGTGTATATGGTCACGCACGATCTCGACACGCTGTTTACGGCGTGCGACCGCGTGGCGGTGCTTGGCAACAAGAAAGTGCTGGTCGAGGGCACGATCGACGACATGCTCAGGAGCGAGGAACCCTGGGTAAAATCCTATTTCCGCGGAAAACGCGCCCGGCAACTTGATCTTGCGGCGCGCGCATAGCCATAAGTGAGCAATGGAAACCAGGGCCAACTACGTCATTGTCGGCATTTTCACGCTGGCCGCGATCCTCGCGGCTTTCGCTTTCGTCTATTGGACGGCGGCAATCGGCGAAAAGGGTGAGACGACGGTGCTGCGCGTGCGCATTCCAGGCTCCGCTTCGGGGCTCGGTCGTGGCAGCTTCGTGCTGTTCAACGGCGTCAAAGTCGGCGACGTGCGCCGTGTCTATATCGACGTCGACAATCCGACCGCTGCCATCGCCGACACCGAAATAGACCGGAATACGCCTATCACCAAGTCGACGCAGGCCGATATCGGGCTTGCCGGCCTCACCGGCCAGGCCAACATCGAGCTCAAGGGCGCCGACCCCAAGGAGCCAAAACTCCTCGACGAGGCGGAAAAGGAAGGCCGTGTCGCCGAGATCGTTGCCAACCCGTCGGCGGTCACCAACCTGCTGCAGACGGCGCAGAACATCTTCACCCGCGCCGACAAGGTCCTTTCGGAGCTCGAAGGCTTCACCAAGGATGTTCGCGGGCCGCTGACGCAGACCGTCACCAATGTCCAGACCTTCTCCGACGCACTGGCCAGGAATGCGGACGGCGTCGACAAGTTCCTGGCCAGCGTCAGCTCGCTGGCGGACGAACTGAAGGGTGTTTCGGGCAAGCTCGACGGCACGCTGAAGGCGGCGGAAGGGCTACTCAACGCCGTCGACAAGGACCAGATCAAGAGCATCGTCGCCAACGTCGACACGGTCACCGCTAATCTCAAGGAAACCAGCAAGCAGTTCGACACGGTCATCAAGAACGTCGACACGGCGGTCGGCTCGATCAACGACTTCGCCCAGAAGACGCAAGGCACGCTGGCCAAGGTCGACGGCGTTCTCGACGGCATCGATCCGGCTGAGGTTCGCACCGCGCTGGCCAATATCCAGAAGGCCAGTGAAAACGCCAACGAGGCTGCCGCCGACATCGCCAAGGTGACCAACAAGTTCGCCAACCGAGCCGACGACATCGACGAAACCATCAAAGACGCGCACCAGCTCGCAGGACGCCTCAACGATGCCTCGGTGCGAGTCGACGGTATCCTTGCCAAGGTCGACAAACTGCTCGGCTCCGGCCAGGCCGACGGCGTCATGGCCGACGCGAGAGCGACGCTGAGATCATTCAAGCAGGTCGCCGATACGCTGAACGCCCGCCTCGGTACCATCACCGACAATCTGGCGCGATTCTCGGGACAGGGGCTGCAAAACGTCGAAGCGCTGGTCCAGGACAGCCGTCGTTCGATCACCCGCATCGAAGAGGCGGTAACCGATCTCAGCCGCAACCCACAACGGATCTTGTCCGGCGGCGAGGGCGAGGTCCGGCAGTTCGACGGCAGGGTGCGCCGTTGACTTCGATCCCCGACCACCGCAAGAACATAGCTTGCAGATGCGCGTTGTTTCCACGATCCGGGGGGGATCGCGTTTGAAGTCGATCAGTTCAGGCAGCATCACATCGGGTGGGTCTAAGGTTGGGGCGGTGTTGCTGGCGCTTTCGCTTGCAAGCTGCGCGGCCTTGCCGGGCGGCGGACCGGCGCCGTTGGATACGTTCGAGCTTTCGGCGCCGTCGCTGGAAGCGCGTGCCCACAGCCGTCGCCAGATCCTCATCGCCCAGCCATCGGCGCTCAAGGCGCTGGATAGCCAGAACATCGTCATCAAGCCATCGCCGCGATCGATCCAGTATCTCAAGGGCGCGCAATGGGCCGACCGGCTGCCGATGATCGTACAGGCGCGGCTGGCAGAGACGTTCCAGCGCTCGGGCAGCTTCACCGGCGTCGGCAAGCCAGGCGAGGGGCTGGCGATCGACTATCAGGTGATCGTCGAGATCCGCTCGTTCGAGGTGCGTGTCGATGGCGGCCAACATGCCGAGGTCGAGCTGTTCGTGCGCCTGTTGAACGACCGCAACGGTGAAGTGCGCGCTTCGAAGACGTTTAGCGCCATCGCGCCCGTTTCGGGCAATGGCAACCAGGCCTATGTCGGCGCGCTCGATGCCGCGTTCGGCGATGCGGCCGGGCAAATCGTCCGCTGGACCGACACTGTGATCTAAACCGGGCTAGCTGCTATGAAGCGGCCAAAGACCGAAGCAACTCACGGAGCATATTCGACGAGCGTGTGATCTTCGCCCGCAAGCTCGTCATCGATGATTGAGCCTATGATTTCCCAATCACCTCCAGCCAGCCCCGCGCCAATTTTCGGGTAGCCGATTCTTTTGCCCGCGAATCTGCCTTTGACTGCCTGCATGACTTTTCGGATTGCCTGGTAGTCAGCCTTCACGCCTTTGCCCTGCCAATGGAACTGAGAACGTTCCGTCGAGCGCAAGCTGAAGTAGATCGCCGCGAATTGTCTGCATTGCACGACATCCCGGCCTCAACTCCTGCGCGTAAACATCCGACCAGATCAGATGATTTGCGCAGTGGGACAATCTTTTCAATATCGGGTCTAAACTGAAAGGGCAGAACGCCCTTCCAGTTTTCCTGTCGCCCGCTTAGTGCAGGCGGCCGCTGGCGTGGGCCAGCATGGTGTAGACCTTGCCGGTATCCGAAGTCAGGTAGGTCTGTGCCATGATGTTGTCGCGGTCGTTGCGCGACACGTCCTTGAGCAGCTTTTCGAAATCGTCGCAGTAACGATCGACAGCAGCGCGGAACTCCGCCTCCGACTGATACTTGCGGCGGATCTCGTCGAACGTCTGCTGGCCCTTCAGCGTGTAAAGACGGCGCGTGAAGACGTCGCGCTCGCCGCGCCGGTAGCGGTTCCACAGCTCGATCGAGGCATCGTGATCGATGGCGCGGGCGATATCGACAGAGAGTGAGTTCAGCGATTCCACGACATGAAGCGGCGAACGCGCAGCGGGAGCCGGGCGCGGCGCTTCGGCAGCCGCCGCCGGTTTGGCGTCGTCTTCGCGCGATGCACCGGTCAGGAGGTCGCGCACCCAGCCGCCCTGCGGCGTACGGCCGTTGGGGTCGCGCTGGCGCGGCGCTTGGTCCGCGGGACGTTCGAGGTCGAGCGTGCCGCGTAGCGCCGTCTCGCCCAAAGGCGCCTGCGGCGGACGGCGCTGTTCGGGAGCCGGAGCCGGGCGACGTGGCGGTTCAGCAGCGCGTGCGGCAGGCGCTTGCGGCGCCGGACGCAGGTTGCGCTGTTCCGAGCTGTCGGTGCTGCGGCCAGATTTGGCAACGATTTCAGAAAGTTCCTTCAGCGCGTTGATCTGCTCGGAAACGGCACGGCGGATAGCCGTGGTTGATTCCTTTGCCTCTTCCGGCATCTCGATGACGCCTTTCTTAAGCTCGGCTCGGGTGAGGTCGAGCTCGCTCTTGATCGAGCCGGCGGTGCGCCGCATCTCCTCGGTCGCATCGGCAAAGCGCTTGGTGGCCGAATCGACCACTTCGGAAATCGCGGTACGGATCTTGTCGGCGGACTCCAGCGTCTTGCCTTCGGCGTTCTGCAGCGTCTGGCCGACCAGATTCTCGAACGAGCGCATGACCCTTTCGAGATCTTCCGACTTCTTGACAAGGCCGACGGCGAGGTCCTCCAGCGACGATTGCCTTTCGAGCGTGTGCTCGAGATTGCTCTGGGCCGAGCTCAACAGGTCCGAGGCACTGGAAAGCAACCGGCTGTGCTCGTCGAACTTGGTCGCGATTGAAGCAACCTCGCGCAAGGTCGACGACGACAGCTCGGTGAGCCGCGTCGTGTTCGAATCGACCAGACGCGCCGAACTGGCGAAGGTCTGCGCGGTCTTTTCCGTGGTCGCCGCGAAGCTTTGCGTGCTGCCGGTCAGGCGTTCGTCGACCTGGCCGAGATTGGTCGCCGCCTGCTCGATCAACTGACCGAGCTGCGAGCTGGAGGTGGTCATGCGGCCGATGAGGTCGGCAACGCTGTCGGCAAGCGTCGAGCGCGCACCTTCGACGGCCGACAGAGTTTCGGCCGTACGGCTGGCGAGGGCGTCGACGAGGGCAGCGTTTTGAGTGCGCAGCTTCTCGGTCGCACGTTCGGTGACCTCTTCCATGCTCTTTTGCAGCTCGGAGCCGCCCTGGGCGAAGCGCTCGACCAGAGGCCGTGCCGTCTCGTCCAGGATTTTCGATATTTCGGCCGAACGTGCCGCAAGCATCGTACTGAGCTCGCGAGTATTGGCACCGATGGTCTTTGCAGCGTCGTTGGTGCTCTGGCCGATATGCTGGCCGACCGCGGTGAAAGTTTCGGCGATCGTGTTGGCACGCGAGACCAGCTGCGCCTCGGCATTCGAAACCTGTTCGTTGAGCTTTTGGCCCATTGTCTCGGCGGAGTAGGCGAGGCGGTTCTCGACGCTGGCGACCTGCTCCTCGACGCGGGCGGCTGTAACAGCAGCACTCGATGCCAGGCGTTCGTCGGCACCGGCAAGCACCTGCTCGATCTCACGGGCATGGACGGCGAGTTCCTGGCCAGTCTGCCTGGCGCGTTCGGCAACCCGCTGCTCGGTGCTGGTGAAGGCGCCGACAATGGTGTCGGCATGTTCGCCGATGGCGGTGCTGCTGTCGGCGATACGGGACACCAGGCGATGATCCGCCTCCTCGAAGATGCGGCCGATCTCGGACGCGCGGGCCGAAAGTGCTTCGGACCCTTCTGCAATGCGCGAGATAAGTTGCTGGTCGGCGGCATCGAAAATGCGACCGAGGTCCGACGCGCGTGCCGCGAGAGCTTCGGCGGATTCGCCGATGCGCACGCCCAGCCGCTCGTCGGCTGTTTCGAAATTGCGCAGGATGTCGCCGGCACGTGCAGCCAGCGACTGGGCCGTTTCGATGGCGCGAGAGACCAGCCTATGGTCCGCCGCGTCGAAGGTGCCGGCAATCTCACTTGCTCTGGCTGCCAGCTGATCGGCCGTCTCCTGGGCACGCGCAAGCAAGGTGTTCGACGTGTCGTCGACGCGGGCAATCAGTGCGCTCGACGTATCCTCGGCGCGCGCGGCGAGGCGACGATCCGCCTCTTCAAAGGTGCGGGCGATGTCCTCCGCCCTGGCGAGCAGGGCCGCCGAGGTCTGCTCGGCGCGCTCGGCGATCTTGCGGTCGGCATCGCTGAATGCCGCGCCCGCCTGCTCATGCAGTGCGCTGGTGACTTCCATGACCTTTTCGCGCAGCGCCCCGGCGACGAAGACCGCGCTTCTTTCGAGCACACTGCGAACGTTGTCGACACCCGTCGACAGCGCCCGCTCCATGGTGCTGGCGCGCTCCTCGATGACGCCTGTCTGCCGGCTGAACACCTGCTCGATCTTTTCTACGTCGGCAGCGATTGCATCGGAGATGTCGGTGCTCCTGGCGGCGATCTGGTCGATATGGCCGGACAGCGAACGGTCGACATCCTTGCGCGTTTCGGCGAGCCTGGAGAGATCGTCCTGCAATGCGCGGGTCAGCATGTCGCGGCCCTCGCTCAGCTTGCCGACATGACCGGCGACGATCTCGTCGACCTCGCTGCGGCTCACTGCAAGCCTTTCCAGGTCGGCTTCCAACGCGCGCCTGAGGATGTCGCGGCCTTCCGCCAGTTTCTCGACCTGGCCGGCGACCAGCCCATCGATGCTCGAGCGGCTTTCGGCCAGCTTGGCGAGATCGTCCTCGAGCGCCTTCGACAGGGTCGAGCGGTCCTGGACGAGCTTCTCTGCGTGGGTTGCGACAAGGCTGTTGACGTTACCGAGATCGGCTTCCAGCGCACGCGAAAACTGCGCGCGATTATCAGTCAATAGCTGCGATTGGTCGGCGATGGCGCCCCTGATCGTGTTGAGATCCGCCTCCAAGGCGCGCTTGAGGATGTCGCGGCCTTCGGCCAGTTTCTCGACCTGGCCGGAAACCAGTCCGTCGATGCTCGAGCGGCTTTCGGCCAGCTTGGCAAGGTCGTCTTCCAGCGCCTTGGTCAAGGTTGAGCGATCTTCCGCCAGTTTCTCGGACTGGCCCGCAATAACATCCTTGATGGTCTTGAGATCGGCCTCCAAAGCGCGCTTGAGAATGTCGCGGCCTTCGGCCAGTTTCTCAACTTGGCCGGAAACCAGTCCGTCGATGCTCGAGCGGCTTTCGGCCAGCTTGGCAAGATCGTCTTCCAGCGCGCGCTTCAGGATGTCGCGACCCTCGGCCAGCTTCTCGACCTGGCCGGAGACCAGCCCGTCGATGCTCGACCGGCTCTCTGCCAGCCTGGCGAGATCGTCCTCGAGCGCCTTCGACAGGGCCGAACGGTCCTCGGCGAGCTTGTTCATATGATCGGAGACGACGCCCCGCACGGCCTCGAGATCGGTCTCCAGTGCCCGCGACAGCTGACCGCGATCCTCCGCCAGCTTCTCGGATTGACTGGCGATGACACTCTTGACGGTGCTCAGATCGGCTTCGAGCGCGCGCTTGAGGATGTCGCGGCCTTCTGCCAGCTTTTCGACCTGGCCGGCAACCATCACATCGATGCTCGAGCGGCTTTCGGCCAATTTGGCGAGATCGTCTTCGAGCGCCTTCGAAAGGGTCGAACGGTCCTCTGTGAGCTTGTTCATGTGATCGGAGACAACGCCCCGCACAGTCTCCAGGTCGCTCTCCAGTGCCCGTGACAGCTGGCCACGGTCTTCCGCCAGCTTTTCGGACTGGCTGGCGATGACGCCCTTGACCGCGTTCAGGTCCGATTCAAGCGCGCGCTTGAGGATGTCGCGGCCTTCGGCCAGCTTCTCGACCTGGCCGGCAACCAGCCCATCGATGCTCGACCGGCTTTCCGCCAACTTGGCAAGATCGTCTTCAAGCGTCTTCGAGAGCAGGCTGCGGTCATCGGCGAGCCTGCCAGAATGATCGGCGATCAGGCTCCTGATGTCGGACAGGTCGTTATCGAGCGACTGGGAAAGGCCGCTGCGGTCTTGCGCCAATTTGGCCGAATGCGCCTCGATGAGGCCATTGATGCCGGCGATGTCGGCTTCCAGCGCACTGGCGAGTATGGCGCGGCCCTCGGCGATCTTTTCGACTTGACCGGCGACTAGGCCGTCGATGCTGGCGCGACTCTCTGCCAGCTTGCCGAGGTCGGCCTCGAGCGCGCGCGAAAGGATGCTGCGGCCTTCGGCGAGCTTGCCGACGTGCCCGGCAACCATTTCATCAATTATCGTACGAGCTTGCACGAGTTTTCCAGAGTCTTCGTTCAAGGCCTGGGCAAGCCTGTTGCGACCCTCTTCAAGGCTTTCGAGATGGCTGCCCAGCGAAGCGTCGATCGCTGCGCGCGATTCGTTGACCTTGCGCAGATCCTCCTCAAGGGCACGCGAGATAAGGCTGCGGCCTTCGGCAAGCTTCTGCACCTGGTTGGCCACCGCTGCGTCGATTTCGGCGCGACCCTCGGCGAACTTCGCCAGATCGGCCTGCATTGCCGCCGCCATCCGGTCGCGGCTTTCGGAAAGCTTGTGGCTGTGGTTTTCGACGGCTTCCTCGATGCCGGCGCGAGCCTCGGCAAGCCGCTGGATGTCCGTATCGAACGAACGCGATACGACATGGCGCGCCGCCTCCATGCGCCCGGCGAAATCGCCGGCGCGGGCCTCAAGCATCGTCGAGGTCGATGAAATGATGTCGGCCATGTCGGCGCCGATCTGGGTCTTGCCCTGATCGATCATTGCCGACAGCGTCTCCTTGCTATCCTGGAAGGTGTGGGCGATTTCGCGCGCGCGCTCGACCAGCGTCTCGTTGATCTGGCGTGCGCGAGCCTCCAGCGCGGCGTTGAGCTTCTGCGTACCGGTGTCGAGCGCCTCGGCGCGGGTCTGGAATTCGCTGATCAGCGCCTGGCCACGTTCGGCAAGCGTCCGCTCGATGCCGTTGAGGCTGGCTTCGAATTCGGAATTAAGTGTGCGGGCAGCACCGCCGAGCAGCGACACCATGCCGCTCGTGCGGTCGTCGAGCAGGTCGGTCAGCGACCGCGTCAGGCCATCGGTGGTGTCCGTCAGCTTGGCGATGCGGGTGTCGAGCAGGCTGGCGAAGGCCTCGCCCGACGTCGACAGCCGATCGGTGATCGATTCGAGCCGGCCTTCCACCGAATCGAAGATCGACATCGAGCTTCCGTTGATCCTGTCGATCAGCGTGTCGCCGGATTCATTGATCGTCATCGACAGCTTGGTCGAGGCGTTGAGAATGCTGTCGCGAATGATATCGCTGGCGGCGTTGATCTCGTCTTTCAGCGTCTCGTGGGCGCCGGTGATCGAGGCGCGCACGCGCTCGGCATGGGTGACGACCGCTTCGCGCTCACTGCCCAGCCCGTCGACCAGCGAGCGGATGCGGGACTCGTTCTCCGAATAGGAGCGCTCGATCTGGTTCACCTCGCTGTGAACCAGCGTTTCGAGCTCGACGGCACGCGCAAGCGTGCGTTCGATGCCTTCGCCCATGGCCGCCACCTCGCGGCGAACCGCTTGGCCGATCATCATGACGCGATCTTGGGCAAGATTTTCCGGCTCGGCCAGACGGAAGGCCACCTCGGTCATCGACTGCGCGGCAAGGCGCATCTCCTGAGCGCGGCGAATCATCACTGCGAATGCCCAGAACAGGATGACGGGCACGATTGCCGCGACCGCCAGGCCGATCAGTTCGGGACGGGCGAAAAACTGATCGAAGGTGCGGATGTTCCAGATGCCAGGTCCGAACAACAGGTTCGCAAGGCCGCCGGCGCCGGCGATCCAGGCCAGCGAAACGAAAGCCACGACCCAATAGATCGTGTTCGAGGCGCGCCGATTGAGGGTGTGCAGGAGCGTCTTATAGTCTTTTTGACGATCGTCGTTGGCCGGCGAGAAAGCTGCCGGCTGCGAGCCATTGCGCGTTGCGACAGGACGCAACTCAGCCGGCTTGGCCTTTGGCGCGGAATTTGCGTTCTGGCTTTGATTGGCGGCTGGTGCCGCGTTCTGGGGCTGGTCCGGGGCAGGCGGTTCGTTCTGGCTGCGACCTTCGCGCGCCAGCTCGTCGGCGGCTTGCGATATTTGCGCTTCCAGATCTTCCATGGATGCCGCCATGTCGAAGTCGCCGCCGGCATCGCCGCTCAGATCGATATCAAGTGCCTTTTCGAGTTCCCTGGCTACGTCGCTGTCGAGCGTTCTTGTCGTCGTTGGTTTCTTCGCCATGCCTTCGCTACCCTGTACAAGCTGCGGCGGGACTTATGGTTCTGCTTATTGATTCTGCCTAGCGTGTCCCGCGCAGGAGGCTGAAAATGGACCTGTCGTATCGTAATGACACAGCCGGGTAAAGAAAACATGCATTCCGGCCGATACGTAAAACTTTAAATATAAGGTTAACACAGCCGTGATTCCGGCGCCGTTATCGCGACATTTTTCCGGGCCAATCATTAACCCGTTGTCCACTGGATACGCCTATTTTTGCGGCGGTCGAAGAGCGGAGTCTCAAAGTGATACGTGGCGAAAACGGCATTGCCTTCTCGATGCCCGGCGGCGACGTGTCGGGAACGGCCGGGGCGCGGCCGATCGACCTGGCGCATCTTGCGCGCCAGACGATGGGCGATCGGAGCCTCGAGCAGGAGGTGCTGGCTCTGTTCGTGCAGCAGGCGTTGTCGGTGCGCGACAAGATCGTCGATGCGGATGTTAGACAGCGGCTGCTATTGGCACACGGGCTCAAAGGCTCGGCGCGCGGGGTCGGCGCCTTTGCCATTGCCGATTGCGCCAGCGCGATCGAATGCCGGCCAGAAGACGCCAGCACGCTGAAGCGGCTTGGCTCGCTGATCGAAGAAGTGCGGGATTTCGTCGCCGCCATCAGCCGATAGGACTTATCTCCAAAACGCCACGCAGCGGCGCTTTCGCGCCGCAGTTGACTTGTCCGGCAGAGTGATTATGTCGGCTCAGACTCCCTTCAGGTGACAAATGACCAAGCTGACCTTCATCGCCCATGACGGCACGCATTTTGACGTGGATGCCGAAAACGGCTCGACCGTCATGGAAAATGCGATCCGCAATGCGGTGCCGGGAATAGAAGCGGAATGCGGCGGCGCCTGCGCCTGCGCGACCTGCCATGTTTATGTCGACGAAGCCTGGACGGCGGAGGTCGGCGAGCCGGAAGCCATGGAAGAGGACATGCTGGATTTCGCCTACGAGGTCCAGCCGAACTCACGGCTGTCATGTCAGATCAAGGTGCGCGACGCCCTCGACGGGCTGGTCGTGCGCGTGCCGGCCCGCCAGGGCTGATGCCGATTTTTGCCGCTGCCGCTTGGCAGCGGGCCAATGGTCATGCAGTGTCGCGCCGTTTTCCCATAAAGGCGCATGCTTCATGACTGCTATCACCAAGACGGACGTACTCATTGTCGGGGCAGGGCCAGTCGGCCTGTTTGCGGTATTCGAGCTCGGCCTCTTCGACATGAAGTGCCATCTGATCGACATACTCGACCGGCCCGGCGGGCAGTGCGCCGAACTCTACCCGGAAAAGCCGATCTACGACATTCCGGGCTGGCCCTCGATCTCGGCGCAAGGTCTGGTCGACAAGCTGCTTGAGCAGATCGCGCCGTTCAAGCCCGAATTCACCTATAACCGCATGGTTTCGAGCCTGGAAAGACTGGAGGACGGCAGCTTCCGCGTCACTTCCGACGAAAACGAGGTGTTCGAAGCCAAAATTGTTGTGATCGCCGCTGGCGGCGGCTCTTTCCAGCCGAAGCGGCCGCCGATTCCGGGCATCGAACCCTATGAAGGCAAGAGCGTGTTCTACTCGGTGCGCCGGATGGAGGACTTTCGCGGCCATGACCTCGTCATCGTCGGCGGCGGCGATTCGGCGCTCGACTGGACGCTGAATCTGCAGCCGGTGGCCAAGAGCGTGACGCTGGTGCACCGGCGGCCCGAATTCCGTGCAGCGCCCGACAGCGTCAACAAGATGTATGCCATGCAGGAGATGAAGCAGCTGGAATTCCAGGTCGGACAGGTGACCGGCCTGACCGGCGCCGACGGCCATCTCGCCTCCGCCATCATCAAAGGGCCGGAGGGCGATATCGAAGTGCCGTGTACGCGGATGCTGCCGTTTTTCGGCCTGACGATGAAGCTCGGCCCAATCGCCGAATGGGGCCTCAATCTCCACGAGAACCTGATCCCGGTCGACACCGAAAAATTCCAGACGTCGGTGCCCGGCATCTTCGCCGTCGGCGACATCAACTGGTATCCCGGCAAGCTGAAGCTGATCCTGTCGGGTTTCCATGAGGTCGCCTTGATGGCGCAAGCAGCCAAGCGCATCGTCAGCCCCGGCGAGCGCATTGTATTCCAGTATACGACCTCGTCGACCAGTCTGCACAAGAAGCTCGGCGTGCTCGACTGAACCTCGCTATACGCTCGTCGGGCCGGTCTACTCCGCCAGGGCTGGGGCCACAGCCTCGGCATGGCCGCGAAGCGTTTTTTCCGGCATCAGCCAGAGCGTGATGAACGACAACAGCAAGGTCGCGGCCGCGGCAAGAAAGATCATCACGAACGGCATGGCCGAGGCGATATGGCCGGCCGGCTGCGTGCCTTCGCTGGCCAGCGGCAGCCCATAACCAAGGGCGACGGCACCGAGCATAGCGACGCCAAGCGCGCTGCCCAGCGAGCGCAGGAACGTGAGCACGCCGGTCGCCACGCCAAGGTGCATACGATCGACGGCGTTCTGGACCGAGACAGTGGCAACCGGAAAGGTCGTGCCTGTGCCCAGCCCTATGCAGGTCGTCAACACCTCGACAAGCAATAGCGAGGCATGCCCGGCGACCAGGCTGAGCACGCCGAGGCACAGGATCGAGAAAACAGTTCCGATCATGGCGATGCGCTTATAGTGGAAAAAGCGCGGGATCATTCGCGCGCTGAATGTCGCACCGGCCACCGTGCCGAGCATCAGCCCAAGCAATGCGGTGCCCGATTCGCTGACCGACAGGCCGACGACCGATTGCAGGTAGACCGGCAGATAGACCGACAAGCCGACATTGGCGGCCTGCAGCAGGAACATCGACAGCGTGCCGGCGAGAACGATCGGATTGCCGAGCACTTCGAGCGAGATCAGCGGTTCGGCCGCGCGCATCAGCCGCAGCGCGAACGCGCTCCAGAACACCGCCGAGCAGGCGAGCAGTCCAAGGATTTCAGGCGACAGCCACCGATACTCGCTGCCGCCCCAGTTCAAGGCAAGCAGCAGCAGCGAGGTGGCCGCGACCAGAAGCAGCGCGCCGAGGCCGTCGATGCGGTGATGTTTTGCGGCGATCGGCAGCTTCTTGAGCGGGTTGTTGATGATCGCCATCGCTAGCAGGCCGAGCGGAATGTTGATCCAGAAGATCAGCGACCAATGCAGATGTTCGGCGAAGGTGCCGCCGAGCAGCGGCCCGGCGATGCTGGCGACAGCCCAGGTGCCTGAGATCCAGGCGGCGTAGCGAGCTCGCTCGCGCGGCGGCACGAGGTCGCCGATCACGGTCTGCGTCAGGGCGAAAAGACCGCCGCCACCGGCGCCCTGGATCGCCCGGCCGACAACCAGGACCAGCATGTTGGGCGCCGTGGCGCTAACCAGCGACCCGGCGAGAAAGATCAGGATTGCAGCATAGACGGTCGGCCGGCGACCATAAATGTCGGAGATCTTGCCGTAGAGCGGCGCCACGGCGGTCGCGGTCAGCAGATAGCCGGTCACGATCCATGGCAGATATTCGGCATGCCCGAGCAGACGTGCCATCGTCGGCATCGCCGGCGCAACGATGGTCTGGTCGAGCGCCGCCAGCAGCATCGACAAAAGCACGCCGCCGATGATGGCGTTTTTCTCGGTTTCGGTCAGCGGCGCGCTGGTTTCCACCATCGCTTGCTTGTCGACAGCCTGGTCCATATCTGTTCATCCATTATGCCTGCGTGCACTTCCGCGACGGGCTGGGAAGCATCCAGTACGCCGATTGGCGTTTGCCGGAGGCTGATCCCTGCGAACCTGGCATATGTCGTTCGCTATAGGCCGATTTCGACAGCGGCTCGAAAGTTTTCCGAAGCTGGCACTATGTTTCGGCAAAATTGGCTTTGTCCAACGACGCGGAGTTCAGCCGGGTGCGAGCCGGCCGTTCTCAACGCGCTCGATGCGATAGTGCAGAAGCCGCAGGATGCGGCTTTGGAAATTGACGCTTTCCACACGATCGAAGCGCATCTGGTCCTGGTCGTGCTTGGCGAGCATGGCCGCCGTGATTTTCGCGGCCTTGGCTTTGGCCAGTTCGCAGGTGTTTTCCGGGTAGCTCGCCTTCAAGGCGTCTTCGAGTTCGCGGCCATGGTTCTTGGCAATCTCGACGTGGCGTTCCTCATGGCGCTTGATGTCGGCGGACAACGTATCCCAGAACAGCCTGACGCCGGCATCGGCTTTGCGCGGGCGGCGCCACTGCGGAAGGATCACCTTGACCTTGACGGTGACGACAGCGTCGGCAATCCAGCACGAGCCCGGCTTCTGCGCATAGCTGACGCGGGTGGTGAACGCCATTTGGGTAGCGCCTGGATGCCGCGACCCGGTGCTTTTCACCTGAGGCCCGAGTTTCGACAGCTGGGTCTCGATGTCGTCGAGCGTCCTGCCGCCGATCGGGAAATAGCTATATGTCTTGACGAGAGTTGCAGCGCCGGCCGGGAATGCGGTCAGAGCGAGCATCAGGGCGCAGAGGAGGGATCGTTTCATCGTGTTGCCTCTTTGCCCACCTTGCTTTACCGCCGTCTCCGGCGCAACGGAATTGATCCCCGGCCACGCCGCGGGATCGAACATGGTTGATGGGCAATGATGACAGGGCGATGGCAGTTGGCGCACGGACGCCATCTCGACCTTGGCGGCAAGGCCGTGGTCGTCGGCATCCTCAACATCACGCCTGACAGTTTTTCCGACGGCGGCCTGTTCGATGTGCCGGAAAAAGCGGTGGCCCAGGCGCGCCGCATGGTGGAGGAGGGCGCCTCCGTCATCGACATCGGCGGAGAATCGACACGTCCCGGGGCGTCTGCGGTCTCCGCAAAGGAAGAGCAGGCCCGCATATTGCCGGTCATCGAGGCGCTTGCGACGTCTGGCGGAACGCTGATCTCGGTAGATACCTACCGCGAGGACACGGCCCGGCTTGCCGTCCAAGCCGGCGCGCATATCGTCAATGACGTCTGGGGCCTGCAGCGCGAACCGGGCATTGCCCGCGTCGCGGCGGAAACCGGCGCCGGGCTTGTCATCATGCACACGGGACGGGACCGGCAGAAACTGCCCGACGTGATTGCCGATCAGCTCTTCTTCCTCAGGAAGTCGCTGGAAATCGGGCGGCGGAGCGGTGTTGCCGACGACCATATCGTGCTCGATCCAGGCTTCGGCTTCGCCAAGGAGACGGCAGCGGAAAACCTTGACCTGATGGCACGGTTTTCCGAGCTTCGTGCGCTAGGTTTTCCACTGATGGCCGGCACATCGCGAAAGCGCTTTATCGGCACCGTCACCGGCCGCGACGCAGCCGCAAGGGGCGCCGGAACCGCGGCCACCAGCGTCATCCTGAGGCTCAAAGGCGCGCATCTCTTTCGCGTCCACGATGTCGCAATCAACGTGGATGCGTTGGCCATCGCCGATGCTATGCTGGCACGTGAGATCGGGGAAAGCTGAGCCATGTATGTCATCCGCATGAAAAACTGCGCCTTCTTTGCCCGGCACGGTGTGCTGGACGAAGAAGAGACGCTCGGCCAGCGCTTTTATGTCGATGCGGCACTCACGGTGGATCCCGGGCGAGCGCTGGTCGAGGATTCCATCGAGGACACCGTCAATTACGGCATCGCTTTTGCGGTCATCGAGAAGATCATTACCGGCGAGCGGCGCTTTCTGATCGAAGCGCTGGCGCTCGAAGTGGCGAGGGCGCTGACGGCTCGGTTTCCGCAGATCAAAAAGGCCGAGATCACGGTGCGCAAGCCGAACGCTCCGGTGCCGGGTGTGCTCGATCATGTCGAGGTGACCGTTGTCTGGCCAGAATAGCAATAGCAGTAACACTGTCTATCTCAGCCTCGGCGGTAATCTCGGTGATCCGGCGAAGTCGATGGCTGCGGCACTGGGCATTCTGGATGCCGACGAGAGCACGCGCGTCGTTGCCGTTTCGTCGCTCTACCGGACGCCGCCCTGGGGCAAGCTCGATCAGCCGGATTTCCTCAACGCGGCGGCCGAAATCTCGACCGCGCTCGCGCCGCGGGCTTTGCTCGACCTTTGCCTCGACGCCGAGCGAAAACTGAAGCGGGTGCGCGAGGAGCGCTGGGGTCCACGCCTGATCGATATCGACATTCTGGTGTTCGGCGACCGCATCATCCACGAGACCGGACTGGAGGTGCCGCATCCGCGCATGCTGGAGCGCGCCTTCGTGCTGGCACCGCTGGCAGAAATTGCGCCGGAGCTTGTGGTCGACGGCAAGAGCGTGTCGGAGCGGCTGGCCGCCGTCGACACATCGGGCATTGAACGGCTGCCGTCGGGCCGGGATTGGTGGAAGGCTTAACGCTGCCGCCATCGATGCCCGAAGTCAGCCAGAAAA
Organism: Mesorhizobium sp. M0166; assembly: GCF_040322255.1. Lineage (NCBI taxonomy): Bacteria > Pseudomonadati > Pseudomonadota > Alphaproteobacteria > Hyphomicrobiales > Phyllobacteriaceae > Mesorhizobium > Mesorhizobium sp. M0166. Next base: position 45,081 of record NZ_JAMYTD010000017.1, read on the forward strand.
CCCACCTCCGTCGAGGAACATTTGTTCGTCCGGTGTCGTCTCGCGGCCAAGCATCCTGTTTCGATGCGGAAAGCGGCCGAAGCGCTGGATGATGTCGCGATGCTCGATCGCATATTTCAGATAGGTCGGGGCTTTGGCGGCGGTAAGCTCCACCGATTTGAGCTGATCGGCGAGGTCCTCCGAATGCTCATAGGGCAGATAGAGAAAAACGCGGAGCTCTTCGTCGAGCGCCAGGTCATGGCCGGCAGCGATCGCCTTCCCGGCGAAATGCCGCGCCAGCGGGTCCGTGGCGTACATGTGGCCGGTGCCGCGAAAGCAGTTTCGCGGAAACTGGTCGAGCAGGATCATCAGTGCGAGCGACCCTTCCGCGTGTTCGGACCAGCCGTCGCATTCGCGGCGGGCGGCGGCAAAATGCAGATCGAGAAACCGGGTGCGGAAGTCGGCATCAAAGGCGTCGTTCTTCTCGAACCACGCGTCCTCCCCTGCGTCGCGCCAGAATCCGCTGACGGAGAGAGCGCGCTCGTCCAGTTCGTTCATCATTCGCGTCTTTCCAGGGTTTAATCGGCCGGCTCGGATTTCTGCAGCACGCCGGCGGTCTCTTCGTTGAGCGCCTGGCCCGCCTGCCGTGGCGTGCTGAGCGGCGTCGGGATGGGCGTGCCGATATTGCCTTTGAGGAAGCGCCGTCCGGCGCGGATGCCTTCGGCCTGTTGAAGTTCGAAACGGGCAGCGTCGCGGCGGCGGACGTCCTCGACTACCTCGGCGACCTCTTCCGGGTCGACGCCGAGAGCTTCCAGTGTCGAGCCGCCGAAGACAAGCGCCGATTCGAACGTCTCGCGGAGCTGATAGTCGACGCCGGCACGAATGAGCTGCAACGCCGTGCCGCGGTCGAAGGCCCGCGCCAGCACTGTCAGCAAGGGAAACTCCGCCTTGATCAGTTCCGCGATGCGCACGGCGGCATCGGGCTTGTCGACGCAGATCAGCACGGCGCGTGCGCGCCCGGCTCCCGCGGCACGCAGGATGTCAAGCCGCGTGCCATCGCCATAATAGACCTTGAAGCCGAAATCGGCTGCCGCCTGGATCATCTCGACCTCATTATCGATGATCGACACATCAATCCCGCGCAACAAAAGCGGCTGGCTTGCGATCTGGCCGAACCGGCCAAAGCCGATGATCAGCACGCTGCCGGTCAGGCCTTCGGCGACATCGACGCCTTCAAGCGACTGCTCGTCACGCGGTGTCAAATACCGCAGGGCTATGATTGCCAACGGCGTCAGCACCATGGAAATGATGACGATGGCGGTCAGCATCGCATTGGCCTGGCTGTCGATGATCCCGACCGCTGCCGCAGCGGAATAGAGGACGAAGGCGAATTCGCCGCCTTGCGCCATGAAGACCGCGCGCTCGAGCCCTTCCCGGTGGCCGGTTTTGAGGACGCGGGCGACGATATAGATGCCGATCGCTTTCATCACCATGTAGGCGACGACATAGATGGCAATGAGCTGCCAGTTGACGACGACCACATGCAGGTCAAGCGACATGCCGACGGCTAGGAAGAACAGCCCGAGCAGAATGCCGCGGAACGGTTCGATGTCGGCCTCCAGCTGGTGGCGGAAGGTCGATTCCGACAAAAGCACGCCGGCCAGGAAGGCGCCCATCGCCATCGACAGGCCGGAAAGCTGCATGGCGAGCGCTGACCCGAGAACGACCAGAAGGGCGGCAGCGGTCATCACCTCACGGGCGCGCGCATCCGCCAGGATACGAAAGAACGGATTGAGCAGATAGCGCCCGGCAAGCACCAGCCCGACGATCGCGGCGAGGCCGATGCCGACCTCCGTCAACCGATCCGACAGGCTCATATCGGCGCCGCCCGGCGCGAGGAAAGCGATCAGCGCCAGCAATGGCACGATGGCCAGGTCTTCCAAGAGCAGGATCGAGACGATGCGCTGGCCCTTGGGCGTGGCCAGTTCGCCGCGTTCTTCCAGCAATTGCATGACGATTGCCGTCGAGGTGAGCACGAAACCGGCGCCGGCGACGAAGGATTGCGCGATAGGAAAACCTCCCGCCAGCCCGACGCCGGTCAGCAGGACCGCGCAGACGCCGACCTGCAGCGCGCCAAGCCCGAAAATCTCGCGGCGCATGCCCCATAGCCGTGACGGCTGCATCTCCAGCCCGATGATGAACAGGAACATGACGACGCCGAGTTCGGCGACATGAAGGATGGCTTCCGATTCGGAAAAGATGCGCAGTCCGAACGGGCCGATCACGACGCCGGCCGTCAAATAGCCAAGGATGGAGCCAAGTCCGATGCGCCTGAAGATGGGTACCGCAACGACGCCGGCGGCAAGCAGCGCCACCACCTGGATCAGATCGCTGTTCGATGCCTCTGCCGCCATGCCTGCCATTCCGCTCTCTTGCAACAAGCGGCCAAGATAGGGGCTTCGGGGCGGATCGAACAGTGCGAATGCGGCGCATTGTGAAGGCGATATTGCAGGCGCACTGCACAGGATAATGGAGTGCCTGGCGTTGCTTGTTTCAGCGATCCGGCGCTAAGGACGCCCGGCTTCGGCCAGTGGAGGGTGAGCGACGATTAGGTCGCGGCCCTTTTTTGAGGAGATGACTGACATGAAGACGTTTTTGCTGGTTGCCGTTGGCATCGCGGCGCTTGCCGGCTCTGCCTGTTCGAAGGCACCCGAGTGCACGACCGAGATGCTGACCAAGAAGGCCCAGGACATGACTGCGGCACTTCAGGCTGCAATTACCAAGGATCCGGCCAAGGCAGCCGACCTCACGGCCAAGGTCCAGGCGGTCACAACCAAATATCAGGGCGGCACGACAGCGGCCGAGGCCTGCAAGGCCTACGACGACGTGATTGCCGCGATCAAGGGCTGAGCGCCCATTTGCATGTTAAAGAAGGCGGCGCCGTTTGGTTGCCGCCTTTTCTCACGCTGAAAGTCAGTTCGGAGTTATGGAGCCGACCTCGACTGCATCGATCCGCTTCAGCTTCATGCCGATGACCGGGACCAACTGCTGGTCGACGCGCACGGCGACGGTCACCGTCATCGAATTGTCGTCGGGGACAAGCGCCTGCATAACGCCGCGCAACTGATTGCGATTTATGGTGAAAACCACCTTGTGCGAATCGACGACATTGCCACCGATAATGTCGAGGCCGGAGCCGGCGGCCCCGCCCATAAAGCTGCCTTTGTATCCCTGCCGGCCCTTGTGTTCGATCGTTGCCGACATCTGCTGGGTGAACATGCCTACCCGGCAGCCGCCGTCGAGCGACATGCCGACCTTGCCGTCAGGCGTCGAGCCGATGAAGCTGCAGGTGAATTTCGTGCCCTTGTATTTGCCGGCAACGATTTCCCCGGGGCCGACCCATTTGCCTTCGACCGATCGAAAGAACTGCTTGTCCGGTTCCGCCGCCGAGGTCTTTCCGGCAATGCCGACGGTTGCGACAAGCGCGAGCGCCACGGGCAGCCCGCTGGACAGAATAACGCTTTTCATCGACGACACCCGGCAACAAAGAGACTGGTTTGGACGCTTCCGACCATGGACAAGATTGGTTAATGCTTTGTCACCCCAAGGCAATAGTCACGTTCCGGAAGCGGATGTTTCTTTTTCTTTCTTTGCTGCAAAGGAGGTCAGCGCGGAGAGGAAATCGCCCAATCCGGGCCGCCTGACTGCGTAAAAGGGCAGGGGCCTTGCGATTTCCATCGCTGCAATGCCGATGCGCGCAGTCATCATGCCATTGACGACGCCTTCGCCGAGCTTGGCCGAGAGCCGGGCGGCAAGGCCGTGGCCAACGATCTGCTGGACGAAACTGTCGCCGACTGCGATCGATCCGGTGACCGCGAGATGGGCGAGAACGCTGCGCGCCAGGCGAAAAAAGCCAAGCGTGCCGGGGCGGCCGCCATAAAGCTCCGACAGCCGGCGAATCAACCGGCCGGCTTCGAACACCACATAAGCGACGTCGACCAGCGCGCGGGGGCTGACCGCGGTCACGAGGGAGACGCGCTTCGCCGCTTCGAGGATCATCACCCTGGCGCGGGCATCGAGCGGGCCGAGGATCTCGGTCTCCGCCAGGCGCACCAGATTGCCGCCGTCGATGATCTCGCCGCGCAATTCGGCCAGCGAGCGCCTGCCGGCCGCGGTTTCAGGCTTGGCCGAGACAAAGACCGACAACTCGTCGACCACGGCGCGGGCGGCCTTCGGATCGTCACGGGCAATCGCATCCAGCGCCCGCTTCTGCAACTTTTCGACCTCGGCAAGGCGGGCAATCGCCATGAATTCGCGCACGAGGATGATCAGAAGCGCCAGGATGGCGATCGCGGCCATACCGGCAGCCAGCCAGCCCAGCCACTCGGCGCGCTCGAACAGGTCGCGAATCAGCTGGTCGGTCCAGAGGCCGACAGTGAGCGAAGCCAGAACGCCAAGCGCGCCGAAGAACAGGCTGCCAAGCAGCGAACGTTTTCGCGGCGCAATCGCCGGCGGCGGTTCGGCAGCGACGATATCAGGCTCGTCGAAGACGTCGATCTCCGCCGGTGTGACCACGGCTAGATCCGCCTTCACAGTACGCGGCTTTCGCGCCGGCGCGGCCTCGGACGCAGCATGGCGAGCCGTCGGATCTTCCTTTTGCTGGGCCTCCGGCTCGATGCGAAAGGCCGCCGGTCTGCGGGGCGCACTCATGCGAGATGATCTCCAATCAGGAACTGCAGCGCGCGGTCGAGCCTGATATGTGGCAGCGAGAGCGTGACGCCCTCGGCGGTGCGCTCGAGTTTCGGCGGGCGAAAGCGCACGAAGCGGATCGCGGGGTCGTCATTGTTCTGCCGGCGGGCCGATTCGGAAACGTCGAACACCGCATCAGCTTTCTCCGGCAAGTCACCGGGAAATATGGCTGTTTCGGTCTTTCCGTCAAAGGTTTCGCCATTGATTTTTTCGCCACGCAATGGCGTACCGATAATGACCGGCAAAGTCTCGCGGCCCTGCTTGACCGTGCCTTCACGGGTCGCGCGCATGGCCGCCATGGCCACGACGTCGACGTCGGCGCCGGTGAAATTCGCCCGCGCCACGGCGCGGTCGGCTAGTCGCCGCACGATCGCCTGCAGGCGGTCGTGGCTTTCGTGGTGCAGATGGTCGGCCTTGGTCGCGGCCACTAATATGCGGTCGATGCGCCTCGAAAACAGGTCGGTCAGGAAGTTGCCCCGGCCGGGCCGAAAACAGGACAGGATTTCGGTGACTGCGCGTTCCAGATCGGCCATCGCGCCGGGGCCGGCATTCAATGCCTGCAAGGCGTCGATGAGCACGATCTGCCGGTCGAGACGCGTGATGTGTTCGCGAAAGAACGGTTTGACGACATGCGTCTTGTAAGCCTCGTAGCGCCGCTCCATCATAGCCTGCAGCGATCCCGAGCGGGCGCGCCGGCCGCCCAGATTCGTGAGCGGCGCGAAGGTGAGAGCTGGAGAGCCTTCAAGATCGCCGGGCATCAGGAAGCGGCCGGGCGGCAAGGTCGAAAGCGCCCGCTCGTCGAGCTTGCAGGCCTTGAGATAGGCGGCGAAGCTCTCGGCGAGACGGCGCGCCGTCATCTCGTCGGCGTCGGCGCTGGGGTCGACCGGATTGGAGAGCGCCCGCCATTCCCGCGAAAGATCGACACGCACCGGCAACACGGCCATCTCGAAAGCCTCACGCGAAAAATCGGCGTAGGACTTGCCGAGCAGTGGCAGGTCGAGCAGCCATTCGCCGGGATAATCGACGATGTCGACCGACAATTTTCCGGCGGAAAACATGCGGCTCCAGCCAGAGGCCGATTCGTATTCGATGGTGAGCCTCAACTCGGAAATCGCACGCGTCGAATCCGGCCAGACGCGATCGTCGACAAGAGCCGCGATGTGATCCTCGTATTGAAAGCGTGGTACGGCGTCGTCCGGCTGCTCTTCCAGAAAAGCGCGGGCGATGCGCCCCGATTTTTGTGCCTCAAACAGCGGCAAGCGTCCGCCATGGACCAGATTGTGCACAAGGGCCGAGATGAATACCGTCTTACCGGCGCGGGACAGCCCGGTCACGCCAAGACGCAGCGACGGAGCGAAAAGCCCCGCAGCGCGGCCTGACAACGTATCCAAGGCAATCTTCGCCTCGTCGGTGAAAGTCGTCAGCGATGATGCCAAAATCTGTTCTCGCGGGCCGGTCAGGACCCGATATAGGCTTTGATGCGCGGCTTTGAAATGGCCTCAGATATCGGCAGGCGTCAGGAAGGCTTCGAGATAGCCGGCGCCCGGCGCAGCCTCGGCAAGACTGCCGTTGAACCGGACCACCGCAAGTGCGGAGGTCGGGAAGCCGTGGTTCAGCATGGCCCGCGCGGTCTCGTCGCCGTCGCCTGAGAGCGCCATGGCGAGATCCTCAATCATCGGATTGTGGCCGATGACGAGCAGGGCATCCAGCCCGCCATTCTGCCGGGTGGCAGCGAGGTACGCGGCGGCATCGTCGTTGTAAAGCGCGTCAAGGAACAGCACCCGGCGGCCCTTGTCGGTGTGGCCAGCCAAGCCTTCCAGCGTCTGGCGGGCACGCCTGGCGCTTGAGCAAAGCGTGAGGGCCGGTGCGTATTTGCGGGAACGCATCAGCACGCCCATCGCTTCGGCATCGGCGAAGCCGGATGGATCGAGCGGGCGGTCGAAGTCAGCCACGCCAGGCAGCGCCCAGCCGGCCTTCGAATGCCTCAGCAGGTAAAGTCTGGTCACCGGATCCCCGTTGTGCCGGGCACCGAACCCGTCAGCACGCCGCAGGATTTGTCATCAGAAGAGCTCCGTGCGCAATGGCAAGCGCCCCTCAAGCATAGCGAATCATGTACGGATTCGGTCGTATTCTTTGCAAAAAGGGCATCGCAGATGCTGGTTTGTCCGGGACTAACAATTGCGTGAAACTGTCGTCGATTGACCTTGTGCAGCTTTCGGTCCGCGAATATATAGGCGCCAAATTTGGGGTTTGTTGGGTGAGTCGAATGAACGACATCGTTACCGCCGATTACGTGCCCTCCGAAGACGAGCCGTTCATGAACGAGCGGCAGAAATCCTACTTTCGCATGAAGCTCGTCACCTGGAAGAACGACATCTTGCGCGAAGCGCGCGAAACTCTCGAAATCCTGCAGCAGGAAAACGCCAACCACCCCGACCTCGCCGATCGCGCCTCCTCGGAAACCGACCGCGCCATCGAACTTCGTGCCCGCGATCGCCAGCGAAAACTCATCTCGAAGATCGATTCCGCCCTCCAGCGCCTTGACGAAGGCACTTACGGTTATTGCGAGGAGACGGGCGAGCCGATCGCGCTGAAACGGCTCGACGCGCGACCGATCGCGACTTTGTCGATCGAGGCGCAGGAGCGCCATGAGCGGCGCGAGAAGGTCTACCGCGACGACTGAGTCGCCGGGAAAGCAGCGGCATCGGTAAAGCGTTCAAAATGGCCGGTTTTCCGGCCATTTTCATTGGCCGTTCGCTATCCGCCTATCTTTTCTGATTGGACAACTCGCCGAGGAGCTTCGTCATCTCGTCGTCGAGAGAGGGCGATGCCTTCGCCACCGGCTTGCTCGGCGTTTGGCTGAAGCGTGGCTCGTCGAGGGAAACCTCCAGCTCCTTCATCAGCGCATCGTCAATCGACTCATGCTGTGCCGGCGGCTCGTATCTTGCCGGGGAGTCCTGTCTTGCCGGCGGCTGCCCATGCCGCGAGGCATTGGCGTTGACGGATCCATAACTTGGCAACGGTGTGACGTTCGATGCCGGTTTCGGCGCCGGCGCCGGCATTGTTGCCGGTATCGTCGCCGTCTGGCGGGCTCGGACGGGGGTTGCGGCCACGCTTGCCGGCTGCGGTGGCGCTTGCCTCACCGGCGCGGCTGTGGTCTGAGCTGGCCTTGCTGCCGGCTGGTGGCTGGTGTCTGCGGTCAATGCCGGGCGGCGCAGCGCCGAGAGCCTGATGTCGCGCTCGACGACGACGTCGGTCGGACCACCGATCAAGAGCAGGTGCTCGATATCGTCGCGGCGCACCAGCACCAGCCGCCGGTGACTGTCGACCGCTGTGGCATCCATGACGGCCAGCCGCGTCTTGCGGTTCCTGCCGCCGGCGACGAATGTTCCGAATGTCAGGCTGCGGACCAGCCTGATGATAAGAAGAATGATGAGCAGAAGGACAAGTACTGCAAACGTCCATAGGATTGCTGCGGCATAACCAGGACCCGCCACGCCATCCAGCCATTGCAGCATTGGTTCCCCCAAAATCAGCTTTCGAAGAGAGGCGACACTAGACTGTTGCGGCAGGCCACCGCAAGTTGCCTTTCACGCTTCGTGAACAGCTTGAACGCCGGAAGCCGAACGGCGTCATTTTTAGCGGACATCTGCAGCCGGGCCTTTTCCCGACCCTGAGAATATGATTCAACCGACACCGGTATTCACGAGCAGGGGGCACATGGCCAAGGAAGCGCGCGGCGATTTCTATCCGGTACCTATCGTCGACCAGAACACGCGACCGGGAGCGGTCACCCGGCTCATCGTTTTCATCGTCGTCCTGACAGGGGCAGCGGTCGTCTTCGGCGTTTTCCGCGAGCGACTTGGCGATCCATTCCTGCTCGGCATGCTTGGCGTGCTGGCGATGATCGGCGTCGGCTTTCTATTCGCCACTGCGATCGGCTTCGTGCACATCACGCCGCGCTCGACAAGCGACGAACTGTCGAAAGCTTTCGTCGATTCGATGTCGCAGGGTCTCCTGGTCACCGACACCAAAGGCCGTATCATCTACGCCAACCGGACCTATGCCGATATGACGGGTGCCGAGTCGGCCGCCGACCTCAAAACAGTCGAAGGTTTGCTTTCAGACGTTCCCGAGGCCTCGGTGACCATATACCGGCTGGCGTCAGGCCTGCGCGACGGCCAGCCGGGCGACGGCGAGTTTCGGCTCGCGCAGTCCATTCGGCCAGGCGCCGAACCGGGCGCCCGCTGGTACCGCGTCCGGGCCCGCGCGTTCAGCGTTCCCGGCCAGCGGCTGCCCATGCTTGCCTGGCAGCTTGCCGATATCTCGCAGGAACGGGCCGAGCAGGAGCGGTTCTTTCTCGACCTGCAAAAGGCCATCGATCATCTCGACCATGCGCCGGCCGGGTTCTTTTCCGCCGACCAGGAAGGCCGCGTCACCTATATCAACGCGACCCTTGCGGAGTGGCTTGGCATCGACCTGGCCAGCTTCACCCCCGGCGCCATCACGCTGCCAGAGATCGTCGCCGGCGACGGCATGGCGCTGGTCCGTTCGGTCAAGGCCGACGCGGGTACCACGCGCAATGCCGTTATTGACCTCGATCTGACGACGATGACCGGCGAGGCGCTGCCGGTGCGCTTCATGCATCGTGTCTCGGCCAGCCGAGAGGGCCTCAACGGCCCGACTCGCACCATCGTGCTCAACCGGACGCAAGGCGAGGACGCTTCGGCCGACCTCCGCGCATCGGAAATACGCTTCACGCGGTTCTTCAACTCGACGCCGATGGCGATAGCCGGCGTCGACCATGCCGGTCGCATCCTGCGCACCAATGCGCCGTTCCTGTCGCTGTTTTCCTCGGTCGTCGACCGCGACGCGGTCGATCGGCGTGTGCGGCTGGATACGGTGATCCACGAGCGCGACCGGCCGGCTTTCGCCGCGGCCTTCGAAAAGGCGCGCCAGCAACAGGCTGACATCGAGCCGATCGATACGGTGCTGCCCGGAAATGAGGAGCGCCACATACGCTTCTACGTCAATGCGGTCGCAGACGGTACCGGTGGCGAGGGCGCCGAGGAATCGGCCATCGTCTATGCCGTGGAGACCACGGAGCAAAAGGCCCTCGAGGGCCAGATGGCGCAGAGCCAGAAGATGCAGGCGGTCGGCCAACTCGCCGGCGGCATCGCGCATGATTTCAACAATGTGCTGACCGCCATCATCATGGCCTCGGACCTGCTGTTGACCAATCACCGGCCGTCCGATCCGTCATTCCCGGACATCATGAACATCAAGCAGAATGCCAACCGGGCGGCCTCGCTGGTACGGCAGTTGCTGGCCTTCTCGCGCAAGCAGACGCTGCGGCCGGAGGTGCTCAACCTGACCGACGTGCTGGCCGATCTCAGAATGCTGCTTGCCCGGCTGGTCGGCAACGACATCAAGCTCAAGATCGACCATGGCCGCGACCTGTGGCCGGTCAGGGTCGATATCGGGCAGTTCGAGCAAGTGGTGGTCAATCTGGCGGTCAATGCGCGCGATGCGATGCCGGCCGGCGGCGACCTCACCGTACGCACCCGCAACGTCAGCGCCGGAGAGTGCAAGACCTTTTCCTACCGCGAACTTACTCCGGCCGACTATGTGCTGGTCGAGGTTGAGGACAGCGGCAGCGGCATCGCGCCTGATGTGCTGAAAAAGATCTTCGAGCCCTTCTTCACGACAAAGGAGGTTGGCAAGGGAACTGGCCTCGGCCTGTCCATGGTCTATGGCATCATCAAGCAGACAGGCGGCTTCATCTTCTGCGATTCCGAAGTCGGCAAGGGATCCGTGTTCCGCATCTTCCTGCCGCGGCACATTGCGGAGGCAAGGAAGGCGGGCGAGGCTGGAGAAGTGCCGGCCGCCCCTGCCAAGATCGCCGACTCAGCCAAGGACCTGTCGGGCTCGGCTACGGTGCTGCTGGTCGAGGACGAGGACGCCGTGCGCATGGGCGGCATGCGGGCGCTGAAGTCGCGCGGCTACACCGTCCACGAGGCGTCGTCGGGCGTCGAGGCGCTTGAAGTCTACGAAGCGCTCGGCGGCAAGGTCGACGTCGTGGTGTCGGACGTGGTGATGCCGGAAATGGATGGCCCGACGCTGCTTGGCGAATTGCGCAAACGGCAGCCCGACATCAAGTTTATCTTCGTGTCCGGCTATGCCGAAGACGCGTTCGCCAAGAACTTGCCGGCCGACGCACATTTCGGCTTCTTGCCGAAGCCGTTTTCGCTCAAGCAATTGGCCACCATTGTAAAGGACATGCTGGAATCCTGACCTTTCCAATGCTCCGCTTGCGCAATGTCGTGAGACTGCCATGATTGCAGGCGAAACGGGCGACGGGTTTTGGAAAGCATGCCGTGACGCCACACAACGAGGCAAGCAAGGGCGACTACGCAAGCACGGTGCTGCTGCCGGGCGATCCGCAGCGCGCTGAATGGATGGCGCAGACTTTTCTGGAAGCGCCGCGCTGCGTCAACCACCGCCGCGGCGCGCTCGGCTTTACCGGGTTGTTTCGCGGCAAACCTGTCAGCATCCAGTCCACCGGCATCGGCGTCCCTTCGTTCCTGGTCTATGTGCATGAGCTGCTGGACTCTTATGGTGCGAAAACGTTGATCCGCACTGGTACCTGCGGTGGCCTGACCGCCGAGATGGCGCTGCGCAGCCTGGTGATCGCACAATCGGTGCGCGGCGAAAATGCCGAGAGCGGCCAGGTTTTTGGGCTCTATCGTGCCGATGCCGGCCCCGATCCGGCATTGTTGGCCCAGGCGTTGGCCCGGGCTGCTGAACTCGGCATCGACTATTGCGCCGGGCTGACCATCTGCAGCGACATTTTCTATCATCCGCAGGGGCGCGAACGTTTTGCCGAAGCGCAGGCCCAGGGCGCGCTCGCCGTGGATATGGAAACCAGCGCGCTCTACCGCATTGCGGCCGATTTCGGTGCCCGGGCGCTGTCGGTCCTGACCGTCGTCGATAACGTGGCAACCGGCGAGCAAACCGACTATTCCGAACGCCAGGGGCTTTTCACCGATATGACCCGGCTGGCGCTCGACCTGGCGGCGGAGAGCTAGGCGGCTTTCTGCTTCGGGGTACGAAACCTCGCCCGGTTCCGTACTCTTTTTCAACGCTTCGTGCAGGTCGAGGCGGTAAAGGCGCCGTCTGGCTGCTTCATGATGATGTCGAAGGACGGGGTAGTTCCGCTTTCCAGCGTCGCCTGCGTAAGCGAGATCGAGTTGCCGCCACTGGTGTAGCCGCCCAGCGGACCTAGCCAGGTGATCACGCCGTCTGCATCCATCTGGTAATTGTAGCTTTGCGGCGCGATGCCGAAGCTCACCGGACCGCTATAGACGTTTCCCTTGATGGTGATGTCGCCGAGGCTGAGGAACATGCCAAGCAGATAGACTTCGCAATGATAGGAGCCGTCCGGCAGCTTGCCGTCGCTGAAGCCGGCGCGCGCTACGGTCGTCGTCGCCAGCAGAAGAATGGCGGTGAAAGTGCAAGAAGTTCTGAAGGCCATGGCGTCGCTCGCTTAAGGGTTCGAACTTGCCTCATTTCGCTGCGGCGCTGCAATCCTCGCCAGCGCTCATATGATGCTGCTCAAAACTCGGGCATTGGCCTGTATGTGAGTAAAACTTAGGCTGATATGGGTGATCCTTTCTCGTTTCGAACATGGCAGGCGAGGTTCATCTCCTGCGGCTAATACATTAACCGACTGACAGAGCTGGGAAATCTCAAATCCTCCGAGCTTGCTCCCGTGATTGGCACAGCCGTTGCATGGTCTGTTCCGATGCAGTTAACCAGCTTGGGAGTTTAAAAGTATGAGGGGCAGTTTCTCGACAATAGCAAAAATGTTTTCGGCCGGCGTGGTCACCGCCGGCCTGCTGATGAGCGTTCCCGCCAAGGCGGCCGACGACACCATCAAGGTCGGCATCCTCCATTCGCTGTCGGGAACCATGGCGATCTCGGAGACGACCCTGAAGGACGCCATGCTGATGCTCATCGAAGAGCAGAATGCCAAGGGTGGCCTGCTCGGCAAGAAGCTCGAGGCGGTGGTCGTCGATCCGGCTTCGAACTGGCCGCTGTTCGCCGAAAAGGCGCGCGAGCTGATCTCGAAGGACAAGGTCGCGGCGGTGTTCGGCTGCTGGACCTCGGTGTCGCGCAAGTCGGTACTTCCGGTGTTCAGCGAACTCGACAACATCCTGTTCTACCCGGTCCAGTATGAGGGCGAGGAAAGCGAGCGCAATGTGTTCTACACCGGTGCGGCGCCGAACCAGCAGGCCATTCCGGCCGTCGATTATCTGATGAGCGAGGATGGCGGTTCGGTGAAGCGCTGGGTGCTCGAAGGCACCGACTACGTCTACCCGCGCACCACCAACAAGATCCTCGAGGCTTATCTGAAAGCAAAGGGCGTTGCTGCGGAAGACATCATGGTCAACTACACGCCGTTCGGCTTTTCCGACTGGCAGACCGAAGTCTCGGCGATCAAGAAGTTCGGCTCGGCCGGCAAGAAGACCGCTGTCGTCTCGACCGTCAACGGCGACGCCAACGTGCCGTTCTATAAGGAGCTCGGCAACCAGGGCATCAAGGCCGAGGACATCCCGGTCATGGCCTTCTCGGTCGGCGAGGAAGAGCTTGCCGGTCTCGACACCGCGCCGCTGGTCGGCCATCTCGCCGCCTGGAACTATTTCGAAAGCGTCGATACGCCCGAGAACGAGAAGTTCATCGCCGACTGGCACAAGTTCATCAAGAACGACAAGCGCACCACCAACGATCCGATGGAAGCCCACTATATCGGCTTCAACATGTGGGTGAAGGCGGTCGAGAAGGCCGGTACCACCGATCCGGACAAGGTCATCGACGCCATGGTCGGCGTCTCGGTGCCGAACCTGACCGGCGGCTATTCGACCATGATGCCGAACCATCATATCACCAAGCCGGTGCTGATCGGCGAAATCCAGGCCGACGGCCAGTTCGAAACCGTCTCACAGACGCCGGGCCTCGTGATGGGCGACGAGTGGTCCGACTACCTGCCTGACTCCAAGGACCTGATCTCCGATTGGCGCGCGCCTCTGTCCTGCGGCAACTTCAACGTTGCCACCGGCAAATGCGGTGGCAAGGGAACCAACTGATCCTCCCGGTCTGTCCTCCCAGACCCGCAAGCCTCCGGGCAGGCTCCTCCTCCAGCCTGCCCGGAGGCGACATTCAACCTTCAACAGCCACCAGAAACCAATGATCCTGATCCGCGCGATTGGCCTGATGCTGCTGCTCCTCCTGGGGACGCTGGCGCCGTCGAACGCCAGCGAGGCAGATTTGCGCGCCGTCGTCGCCAAATTCGCCACCACCGCCAATTTTCCGGCGATCGAAGCCGTGGTGCGCGAGCTTGCGGCATCCGGCGATCCAGCCGTAGAACGGCCGCTTGCCGCGCTTGCGGAGGGCAGCCTTTACGTCCGCAAGGCCGATTCACTGGTCTTTGTCGGCAAGGAGAGCGGCGGCGGCATCGAGCTGCTCGATGCGCTCACCGGCGAAAGATCGGGCGAAGTTGCCAAGGCCGACATCACCAAGATTAAGGTCAACAATACGCTGCGCCGCGTCATTCGCGATGCATTGGGCACGCTGACGCTTGGCTCCAAGGACCCGGCCGTGCGCATTGCCGCCGCCGACACCATGTTCAAGACGCCGGACGCGGCGAACATCGAGCCGCTCGACACCGCGATCGCCAATGAGAGCGTGGCAAGCGTCAAGGCGCTGCTCGAACAGGCACGCGCCGCCTCGGTTCTCGTTTCAGACAGGCCGGAGGCCGACAAACTGGCGGCGATCGCGCTCATCGGCGCGCGCGGCGACCGCGATGCGGTGTCGCTGCTCACGTCGGTGGAGGCCAATTCCGAAGGTGCGGTGAAGGACGCGGCGACGGCGGCGATCGCCAACATCAATTCGACGCTGGCGCTGTGGGATGCCGGCCAGAATGTCTGGTACGGCATATCGCTCGGATCGGTGCTGCTGCTGGCGGCGATTGGCCTGGCCATCACCTTCGGCGTCATGGGCGTCATCAACATGGCGCATGGCGAGATGGTCATGCTCGGCGCCTACACGACCTTCGTTGTGCAGGAGGTGATCCGCAATTCCTTTCCCGGCCTGTTCGACTGGTCGCTGGTCATTGCCCTGCCGCTGGCCTTCCTGGTGGCGGCGCTCGTCGGCCTTGTCATCGAGCGCGGGCTGATCCGCTACCTCTACGGTCGGCCGCTGGAAACCCTGCTGGCGACGTGGGGGGTCTCGCTGATCCTGCAGCAGGCCGTGCGCACGATCTTCGGGCCGACGAACCAGGAAGTCGGCAATCCGTCATGGATGTCCGGTTCGTTCGATATCGGCCAGCTTGCAGTGACCTGGAACCGGCTCTGGATACTGGTATTCGCGCTCTGCGTGTTCGCGGTGCTGCTTTATGTGATGAAGCGCACGCCCTGGGGCCTGCAGATGCGCGCCGTCACCGCCGACCGCCGCATGGCCGCGTCGATGGGCATCAGGACGCCATGGGTCGATGCGCTGACCTTTGCATTGGGGTCCGGCATAGCTGGCATTGCCGGCGTCGCGCTCAGCCAGATCGACAATGTCTCGCCCAATCTCGGCCGCGGCTACATCATCGACAGCTTCATGGTCGTCGTCTTCGGCGGCGTCGGCAATCTCTGGGGCACGCTGGTCGGTGCCTTCTCCCTTGGCATCGTCAACAAGTTCCTCGAACCCTACGCTGGGGCAGTCCTCGGCAAGATCGTCGTCCTGGTTCTCATCATCCTGTTCATCCAGAAACGCCCGCGCGGCCTGTTCGCGCTCAAGGGCAGGTCGGTGGAAGCATGATCACGGGACGCTTCTTTGCCGCCGGCGCCGACCGCCGCGTCGCCATCACCATCTTCATCCTGCTGGCGGTCGCCATCATCGTGCCGCTGCTCAATCTTGCGGTCTCGCCGACAAGTGCGTTTTACGTGCCGTCCTATATCGTCGCGCTCACCGGCAAATACCTCTGCTACGCGCTGCTCGCCTTGGCGCTCGATCTCGTCTGGGGCTATTGCGGCATCCTCTCGCTCGGCCACGGCGCTTTCTTCGCGCTCGGCGGCTATGCGATGGGCATGTATCTGATGCGCCAGATCGGCTCGCGCGGCGTCTACGGCAATCCGCTGCTGCCGGATTTCATGGTGTTCCTGAACTACAAGGAATTGCCATGGTTCTGGTATGGTTTCGACCATTTCTGGTTCGCGGCGATCATGGTGCTTGCGGTACCTGGCCTGCTCGCCTTCGTCTTCGGCTGGTTCGCCTTCCGCAGCCGCGTTACCGGCGTCTATCTGTCGATCATCACCCAGGCGATGACCTATGCGCTGCTGCTTGCCTTTTTCCGCAACGATATGGGCTTCGGCGGCAATAACGGCCTGACTGATTTCAAGGACATTTTAGGCTTCAACGTGCAGGCCGACATGACACGGTCGGCGCTGTTCGCGGCCAGCGCCGTCATGCTGGCGTTTGCCGTCTTCGTCACCTGGGCAATCGTCGGTTCCAAGTACGGCAAGCTTTTGATGGCGGTGCGCGACGCCGAAAGCCGCACACGCTTCCTCGGATGGCGGGCGGAGAACGTCAAACTGTTCGCATTCACCGTGTCGGCGGTGATGGCCGGCATCGCCGGTGCGCTTTACGTGCCGCAGGTCGGCATCATCAACCCTGGCGAATTCGAGCCGTCCAATTCGATCGAGGTGGTGGTGTGGGCGGCCGTCGGCGGGCGCGGCACCATCGTCGGGCCGATCATCGGCGCGCTTCTGGTCAATGCCGGTAAATCCTGGTTCACCGGTGTGCTGCCGGAATTCTGGCTGTTTGCGCTAGGCGGACTGTTTGTCGCCGTCACGCTGTTCCTGCCCAAGGGCATCATCGGCATGTGGGATTCCTGGCGCGGCAACGCCAAGGCGCTGCGGGCGGCCTCGGTCGCCGAGGAAGCCGGCATCGATCCTGACACGCCGGTGCCGCCGAAAACCGATCGCTCGGCGGCGAGAAGGCCGGGCGACTGGTCGGCCTCCGGCGCCGAACCGCAGCCGGCGGAGTGATGGCCTGATGTCGAAGAGCAACACCATCCTCTATCTCGACGGCGTGTCGGTTTCCTTCGACGGGTTTCGCGCCATCAACAACCTTTCGCTGGTGCTCGACAAAGGCGAGATGCGGGCGATCATCGGCCCCAACGGCGCCGGAAAGACGACGATGATGGACATCGTCACCGGCAAGACGCGACCCGATGCTGGCGAGGTTTTCTTCGACGGTGAGGTCGACCTGACCAAACACGACGAGGCCGAAATCGCCATGATGGGCATCGGCCGTAAATTCCAGAAGCCGACCGTCTTCGAAAGCCACACGATCGAGGACAATCTGATGCTGGCGCTGAAAGGCCCGCGCTCGATCTTCCCGGCACTGTTCCATCGTCGCTCGGCCGCGGACGTGCGGCAGATCAACGACATTCTCGGCATCATCCGGCTTGGCGACAAGCGTGACGAGCTCGCCGCCAATTTGAGCCACGGCCAAAAGCAATGGCTCGAGATCGGCATGCTTCTGGCGCAGGATCCGAAGCTGCTGCTGGTCGACGAACCGGTTGCCGGCATGACCGACGCCGAGACCGAGGAAACCGCGCGGCTGCTCAGAGACATCGCGCGCGACCATTCGGTCATCGTCGTCGAGCACGACATGCATTTCGTGCGTGAGCTCGGCGCCAAGGTTACCTGCCTGCACGAAGGCTCGGTGCTTTCCGAGGGCAGCCTCGACTTCGTCTCGGCCGACGAACGCGTCGTCGAAGTCTATCTGGGGAGATGAGCATGGTCTGGCGCGTTCCGTTCCATCATTTCGACCTTTCGTTCTTCACGCGTTGGAGAAAGCGCTGACCATGCTCGAAGTTTCCAATGCCACGCTGCACTACGGCGCTGCCCAGGCGCTGCGCGGCGTCTCGCTGAAGGCCGGGGCGGGCAAGATCACCTGCGTGCTCGGCCGCAACGGCGTCGGCAAGACCAGTTTGATGAGATCGATCGTCGGCCATCATCGGCTGACGAGCGGAAGCGTTGCCTTCGAGGGGAAGGCGCTCGACCGGAGCGCGGCGTATGATCGCGCCCGGTCGGGCATCGCATTCGTGCCGCAAGGCAGGGAGATATTTCCGCTGCTTACGGTGCGGGAAAACCTCGAATCAGGTTTTGCGCCGTTGAAGCGCTCCGATCGCAACATTCCCGGTCACGTCTTCGAATTGTTTCCGGTGCTGAAGCAGATGCTCGCGCGCCGCGGCGGCGATCTTTCCGGCGGCCAGCAGCAGCAGCTTGCTATCGGCAGGGCGCTGGTGATGCGGCCGAAGCTGCTGGTGCTCGATGAGCCGACCGAAGGCATCCAGCCGTCGATCATCAAGGATATCGGCCGCGCCGTCCGCTATCTGCGCGACCAGGCCGGTATCGCCGTGCTTTTGGTCGAACAATATCTCGATTTCTGCCGGGAATTGGCCGACGAGGTCAACATCATGGACCGCGGCCAGATCGTCCATACCGGCCCCGCCGAGGATCTCGACCGGGCGGACGTCCGCAAATTCCTGACTGTCTGAATTCTTATTGATTCCATTACTTTGCAACTCTGGCGCGCTGCAGATTGCGTGCTAGATTTTGCTTGGCCTTGGTGAGTCGGCCGCTTTCCGTACCAGTTTCAACTTGGCAGATCAGGGGAAGGCGCGGCTCGCGTCGGCATGCTTGCGCGCAAGCCGTTCCCTTCCAGCGGTCTGTTGTCGTCTAACATTTCGGGTGCTTGGGAGCCAGGGCCAGTCGATG
This sequence comes from Mesorhizobium sp. M0166, assembly GCF_040322255.1. NCBI lineage: Bacteria > Pseudomonadati > Pseudomonadota > Alphaproteobacteria > Hyphomicrobiales > Phyllobacteriaceae > Mesorhizobium > Mesorhizobium sp. M0166. The sequence continues at coordinate 63,641 of NZ_JAMYTD010000017.1, forward strand.
GAGCGCTATGTCGAGGACTACCAGAAACGACGGCTCACGGAGCGCGTCGACATCCTGACAGCCATTAACATTCTGAAATCGCAAGGATATGAACACGACGAACTCATCGCGGAGATCACCAAGGTCTTCTATGTCGATCTTGATGCCTTTAACGAGATCCTCAGGGTTGATCGCCGTCCGGACGAGCGCGCCGCATAGCCGGTAGTTTCGGACCCGGCCAGGCAGACCACCGACAGCGGGGGCGTCAGCCGGCGACCCGCTTCATCAGCGCGATGGCGCCGAATGGAGCGCGGACTTTGCCCTCTGTGATGAAGTAGACGAACACATCGCGTGGCTTGACCGGCGCGTCGGTTGAAGGATCGGCGCGTGACAGGTCGGCCGGCACCTTGCCTTCCGCCCAGGTTTTTGCGCGCGCCGCCCATTCGTCGAGCGCCTTTGGCGTGTAGCAATCGGGATTGTCGTCGCTGCCGGTCTGCAGCCGCGCATAGATGAAATCGCCGGTGACGTCGGCAATCCCCGGATATTTGGCGTGGTCGGCATAGACGATGGCGGCCTTGTGCTTTCGCGCCAAGGCGGCGAACTCCGGCACGACGAAGCTGTCGTTGCGCACCTCGACCGCGTGGCGCAGCGCAACGCCGTCCTGCTTTTCCGGCAACAGCTTGAGGAAGGCCTCGAAGTCGTCCGGGTCGAATCTCTTGGTCGGCGCGAATTGCCACAGGATCGGCCCGAGCTTGTCGCCAAGTGCCGCGACGCCCGACCCGAGGAAGCGCATAATCGATTCCCCGGCCTCGCCGAGCACCCGGCGGTTGGTGACGAAGCGGTTGCCCTTCAGCGAATAGACGAAACCATCCGGCGCCTCGTTGGCCCATTTGACGAAGGTCGGCTCCTTGAAGCTCGAATAATAGGTGCCGTTGACCTCGATAGTGGGCACCTGCCGGCTGGCATAATGCAGTTGCTTGGCCTTCGACAATTTGTCCGGGTAGAAGGACGTGTCCCACGGCTCGAAGGTCCAGCCGCCCATGCCGGCGCGGATTGTTCCTGATTGAGTCATGGTCGTCCTCCCGGTTTGCAGAAAAGGATCACGCGATGGCGGTCGTCTCGATAGCTTTCGCCATGTCGACGACCGTCCATCCCGGCCGATATGGATTGGGCCGGCGACCCGTTTCGCGAAAGCCGTAGGCCTTATACAACGAAACGTTCCGTTCCATTTTGGTATTGGTGTAGAGTCGGATTTCAGGCAAGCTCCACAGGCGCGTCTGTTGCTCGGCCCAGTCGAGCAGCCCGATGCCGAAACCCTTGCCCTGAAAGGCGGGCGCAACGGCGACGCTGAAGATCATTGTATGGTCCGCATGTCGTTCGAGAACGATCAAGCCGGCCGGCTGTCCGTCCTGCTCCGAAAGCCAGACCTCGCCGCGTTCTATGCGCGGCGCATAGTCTTCGGTGACGGGGATCGGCGGCGCTTCGAACAGGGCAGTGTAGGGCGCGTAGGCGTCGGTGGTGAGCGAGATCACCGTGAGGAGATCATCGGCCCGAGCGGCTCTCATGATCAAAACTGGCCCGCGCCGGCAGCGGCCGCAATCACCTTGTCCATGCCGGCCGCTATCGCGGCAACGGCATTGCGACTGCTGTCGCCCAAGCCGTGGCGCTCAGCGAGCCGGTGTGCGTCATTGTAGGAGAGCCAGACCTTGCCTTGCTCGTCCTCCCAGGCCAGTGCCTTGACCGGCAGATCGATACCGGCAAGCTGCCGGTCCTGCATCAGTGGCGTACCGCCTTTCGGATTGCCGAAAATCAGGAGCTGGGTCGGACGCAGGGAAGCTTCGACACTGCGCGCACCAGCGGCGTGATCGATGCGGGCGAAGACCAGCAATCCTGCACGTTCCACAGTCTCGACCAGGCGATCGATGGTTTCGGTCACGCCGAAATGGCTTTCGACCGTGATGAGACCGTTCTTTGCCATCACTCCGCCGCTTCGCGCTTGCCTCCGGGGCGCCGCTCCAGCAATTCCCTCAGGAACTGCCCGGTATAGCTGCGCTTTTCGCGGACGATGTCCTCAGGCGTGCCGGACGCCACCAGCTCGCCGCCGCCGTCACCACCTTCGGGGCCAAGATCGAGAACCCAGTCAGCGGTCTTGATCACCTCTAGATTGTGCTCGATGACGACGACCGTGTTGCCCTGGTCGACCAGCTCGTGCAGCACTTCAAGCAGCTTGGCGACGTCGTGGAAATGCAGGCCGGTGGTTGGCTCATCGAGAATGTAGAGCGTCTTGCCCGTCGCCTTGCGCGACAGTTCCTTGGCAAGCTTGATGCGCTGCGCCTCGCCGCCCGACAAGGTCGTTGCCTGCTGGCCAACATGGATGTAGCCGAGGCCGACCCGTTTCAGCGTCTCCAGCTTGTCGCGCACGCCGGGCACGGCAGCGAAAAAATCGACGCCTTCCTCGACCGTCATGTCGAGAACGTCGGCGATCGACTTGCCCTTGAACAGGACGTCCAGTGTCTCGCGGTTGTAGCGCTTGCCGTGGCAGACGTCGCAGGTAACGTAGACGTCGGGCAGGAAGTGCATCTCGATTTTGATGACGCCGTCGCCCTGGCAGGCCTCGCAGCGGCCGCCCTTGACGTTGAACGAGAAGCGGCCCGGCTGGTAGCCACGCGCCTTGGCCTCCGGCAGGCCGGCGAACCAGTCGCGGATCGGCGTGAAGGCGCCGGTATAGGTGGCGGGATTGGAGCGCGGGGTGCGCCCGATCGGCGACTGGTCGATATCAATGACCTTGTCGAGGAATTCCAGCCCCTCGACGCGGTCGTGCTCGGCCGGATGCTCGCGCGAGCCCATGATACGGCGCGACGCCGCCTTGAACAACGTCTCGATCAGGAAGGTCGACTTGCCGCCGCCGGATACGCCCGTGACGGCGGTAAACGTGCCGAGCGGGATTTCGGCGGTGACGTTCTTCAGATTGTTGCCGCGCGCGCCGACGACCTTCAGCCGGCGGTTCTTCCTGGCCTCACGCCGCGCTGCCGGCGTTGCCACTTCGAGCTCGCCCGACAGATATTTGCCGGTGATCGAAGCGGGCGTCGCCATGATCTGCTGCGGCGTGCCCTGGGCGATGATGTGGCCGCCATGAATGCCGGCGGCCGGGCCGATATCGACGACGTAGTCGGCATGCAGTATGGCGTCCTCGTCGTGCTCGACGACGATCACCGTGTTGCCGATGTCGCGCAGATGCTTCAGCGTATCGAGCAGGCGGGCATTGTCGCGCTGGTGCAGACCGATCGATGGCTCGTCCAGCACGTAAAGCACGCCGGTCAGGCCGGAGCCGATCTGCGAGGCAAGACGGATGCGCTGGCTCTCGCCGCCCGAAAGCGTGCCGGAGTTGCGCGACAGCGTCAGATAATCGAGCCCGACATCGTTGAGGAAGCGCAGCCGCTCGCGGATTTCCTTGAGCACGCGCACCGCGATCTCGTTCTGCTTGTCGTTGAGCGAAGCGGGCAGATCGGTGAACCACTGGTCGGCCTTGCGGATCGACAGCTCGGTGACCTCGCCAATGTGCTTGCCGGCGATCTTGACCGCGAGCGCCTCGGCCTTCAGCCGATAGCCGCGGCACGCCGGGCACGGTGTGGCCGACATGAAGCGCTCGATCTCCTCGCGCATCCAGGCGGATTCGGTTTCTTTCCAGCGGCGCTCGAGATTGGGGATGACGCCCTCGAAGGTTTTCGTCGTCTTGTAGGAGCGCAGGCCGTCATCGTAGTGGAAGGTGATTTCGCGCTCGCCGGTGCCGTGCAGGACGGCTTGCTTTGCCTCGTCGCTCAGATCCTTGAACTTGTCGCCGAGCTTGAAGCCATAGGCAACGCCCAGCGCTTCCAGCGTTTGCGCATAATAGGGCGAGGTCGACTTCGCCCACGGGCTGACGGCGCCGGCGCGCAGCGAGACATTCTCGTCGGGCACGACCAGGCTGGCATCGATGGCGCGCTGGCTGCCGAGCCCGTCGCAGGTCGGGCAGGCGCCGAACGGATTGTTGAAGGAGAACAGCCTGGGCTCGATCTCGGGAATGGTGAAACCGGATACCGGGCAGGCGAACTTTTCCGAGAACAGCATGCGTTCATGCGTCTCGTTCTTCGATTTGTTGACCGAATCCTCGCCGGTCTGGCTGGCGTCGAGCGGCTTGTCGGCAAATTCCGCTACCGCCAGTCCGTCTGCAAGCTTCAGCGCGGTCTCGATGGAATCGGCGAGCCGCGTCGCCAGATCGCCGCGCACGACGATGCGGTCGACGACAACGTCGATGTCATGCTTGTACTTCTTGTCCAAGGCCGGCACGTCGGCGATCTCGTAGAAGACGCCATCGACCTTGACGCGCTGAAACCCCTTCTTCTGCAGCTCCAGCAGTTCCTTGCGGTACTCGCCTTTGCGGCCGCGCACCATCGGCGCCAGGATGAACAGCCGGGTGCCTTCCTCGACTGCAAGCACCCGGTCGACCATCTGCGAAACCGTCTGGCTCTCGATCGGCAGGCCGGTGGCCGGTGAATAGGGTACGCCGACGCGGGCGAACAAAAGCCGCATATAGTCGTAGATCTCGGTGACGGTGCCGACCGTCGAACGTGGGTTCTTCGAGGTGGTCTTCTGCTCGATGGAGATGGCCGGCGACAGGCCGTCGATCTGGTCGACGTCCGGCTTCTGCATCATTTCGAGGAATTGCCGTGCATAGGCCGAAAGGCTCTCGACATAGCGGCGCTGGCCCTCGGCGTAGATGGTGTCGAAGGCAAGCGACGACTTGCCCGACCCCGACAGGCCGGTCATGACGATCAGGCTGTCACGCGGCAGGTCGAGATCGACGTTCTTCAGATTGTGTTCGCGTGCCCCGCGAATGGAGAGATATTTATGGTCGGCCATCGCCGGTCGCCGCCTCAGAATCTGGAATTCGTGGGATGGGCGGGTTTTCCCGACCATCCCCTATGTAGGTAATTTCGCCGCCTTTTCGAGAGACGCCACAACTCTCGACCAAAGCGTTTAACCGCCTTTCGCGCGAACGGGCAAGCGGAAAGAACAAAGGCCGAACACGCTCCTGACAAAAGCTGCCCGTACAGCCGGCTTCACAAAGCGCGTCTCGCGATCACATTTTTCGGTAATCGGCTATTCAAGGTTGACGTCAATGCGTCACGGGGGCAGACTCCAGACGTCAACGAAGCCGGCCGTCTTTCGATGGCCTCGCGGCCTGGGGCTAGCCTGCGAGACGCCGCGGGTTTGCGATGAGCGCTTCGACGACGACAGTCGCAACGAACAGAAGGAGAGCAGAGGCATGACTCCACCGGATAGTTCCTTGAGGCTCCACGTGTCGCTGGAGCCGCGGCAGGTATAAGTGGCCAGGTCAGGCGTTTTGCGCGCTACCTGCCAACGTTGACTTGCCGATCCCCACAACAATCAGAGACTGCTAGTCGGATCGTCGGCTGAACGCCGCGAAGCATCCGAAATGAAAAGCCGGCATGAAACTCCCGGCAATTTGGATTTCAGATCCAAGAAGCCCCGTCAGTTGCACAAGCAATGGCGGGGCTGTTCGTTTGAAGCGCACATTTGTGGTGCATACCAGGCGAACTTACCGGCTGGGGGGCCTGATCCCGCCGGTAGCGACGTCGATGGTTATGCTGCCGGAAATGCGAACGTCGGTATCGCCGATCTTGAACGTGCCGTTGCCGCTGCTTGGAACCGCGTCGTCTGGCTCAGGCTGCGGGGTAGGCTCGGCGATGCGATAGTCGCCGGTCACGCCGGGCAGGGCGCCCTTTTGCGAAGACGTCGAATTATCTTGGGCAAATGCCATGTCCACCAGCATGTTCGTGCCGGCCACGGTAGCGATAGCAAGGCATAACAGGCTGGATGAACGGCTGGCAGTCATCGCCGGAGTATAGTGCCGTGATAGCGGCAAGACCAGACCGATGGCGCTGAAATTGCAGGCGCCCGATCGTCCGCCGGCCCGGCTCGTTCATGCGGCCTGCTTGCGAGTGTCGAAAACATGGTCGACGAGGCCCCAATCCTTGGCCTCCTGCGCAGTCATGAAAAAGTCGCGGTCGAGCGTGCGTTCCACTTCTTCGTAGGTGCGGCCGCAATGGTGGGCGTAAAGATCGGTCATGCGCCGCTTGGTGCGAAGGATGCCCTCGGCATGGCGCTGGATATCGGAGGCTTGGCCCTGGAAGCCGCCGAGAGGCTGATGCAGCACGATGCTGGTGTTGGGTAGCGCGATGCGCCGCCCCGGTGTGCCGGCCATCAAAAGGAACGAGGCCATCGAGGCGGCGAAACCCATACAAACGGTGGAGACCGGGCAGCTGATATACTGCATCGTATCATAGATGGCGAAACCGCTGGTCACCACGCCGCCCGGCGAGTTGATGTAGAGCGAGACCTCCTTGTCGGGATTGTCGGATTCCAGCGACAGAAGCTGGGCGCAGACTAGCGCCGAGGTGCCGTCGTCGATCGGCCCGTTGATGAAGACGATGCGCTCGCGCAGCAGCCGCGAAAATATGTCGAAGGCACGTTCGCCGCGGCTCGACTGCTCGATCACCATCGGAACCAAATTGGCAAGGCCGCTCATTATTTTTCTCCGTAGGCTGATCGTGTTCAGGCCGCGCGCAGAAGGAGGCGCGGGGTGTTTGCGGCGATCTGCTTGTGCCTGGGAGCACGCGCTTCAAACGAGAGTCGGCAACCGGCGCATGCCATCGCGATCTCCGGCACTGCTGCCCGAGCAAAACCATCATGGACGATGCGCAGATGCGTGCCGCCGGAAACGGTGCGGTCGAGGGTAAAGGTGACGATGCTGTCCACTGGGTTGTCGCTCATTGGGCTGTCCAGGGGGCTGCCGGGCGGCACCTGCGTATCGCCGGGCGCCGGCCGCTCCCGCCAGGAATAGCGCAGCAGCCGTCCTGGATCTGCGTCGAGGATTTCGCACTCGATCGGCGCATTCGGCGCTTTAAAGGCAAAGCGGTTGCCGATTTCGGGCTTGATGTCGTTCGGCATCATCCAGGCCGCGAGCAGGTCCGGCACCGTCAGCGCCCTCCACACTTTTTCCGGCGGCTCGGGCAGTTCGCACTCGAACTCGATCTTGTCTGCGGCCATTTCCGCGCGTTCTTTGCCTCGGCTGGTCATTGGTCCATGTCCTTCAACACCGTCTTGAGCCTTTCGATGCGCTCTGGCCAGAACGCACGGTAGCGTTCGATCCAGCCGAGCAGCGGCGCAAGCCCCTTCGGATCGGCGCGGTAATAGGCGTTGCGGCCGGCCCGCCGCTCGATGACGAGGCCGGCGCCGCGCAGCACGGCGAGATGCTGCGATACCGCCGGCTGCGATACCGGCATGTCAGTGCGCAGTTCAGACACCGTCATCTCGCCGTCGGCGAGCCGCTCATAGACGGCGCGACGCGTTGGATCGGCCAGTGCCCGAAAAATGTCTGCTTCGATCATGCTAAAAGCATAAGTCGATACTTATCGGTTTGGCAAGTCGCGTTTCGAGGACAGGCAGTGTTTTTTTACGACGGGCGAGATTTTACAAACGCGTCGGAAGCCAGCGTCTCACCATGTCTGGAGATCCGTTAAATGTCGCCTCGAAAACGGGTGACGCGAGCACGGCACGGATATGAAGCAGTTCGGAGCCGACGTTTCGGAAGCCATGTTGCCTGTGCGCGGCAACAACAAGCGACTGTCCGGCAGTCAAGACGAGATGCTCATCATCGATCCACATCTCGGCCCTGCCGGCGATGACGGTAAGCACTTCCTCGACCGGGTGCCAATGTGTCGGGGCGCCAACCGTGGGTTCGACCCATTGTTCAAATATGCAAAGTTGAGTTGCGCCGTTGCAGGCCGAGACATGCATGCGGGTCTTTACTCCCGTTCGCCATTCTTCTTGCGGCTGATCGTCATGCTCGACCATCTTCATTGAGTTCGCCTCGATCTCAGGGTTCGTGGAAATTCGACGCCAGGACACTACTTGTTACTGACATCTATTGACAGTGCAGGGCCTTTAACCTAGAACGAATAGAGAACAAAAACCTTGTGGGAAAAGGCAGCCACATCAGGCAGGGATTATCCATAGCCTGTAAGGTGCAGCGACAAAATTTTGGTTTCGGATGAGCGCGGAGAAGTGTCATGGCGGGTAGTGTCAACAAGGTCATTCTGGTGGGCAATCTCGGGGCGGACCCTGAAATCCGCCGCCTGAATTCGGGTGACCCGGTCGTCAACATCCGCATCGCGACGTCGGAAAGCTGGCGCGACAAGACATCCGGAGAGCGCAAGGAAAAGACCGAATGGCACAATGTCGTGATCTTCAACGACCAGATCGCCAAGGTGGCCGAGCAGTATCTGAAGAAGGGCATGAAGGTCTATGTCGAGGGCCAGCTGCAGACGCGCAAATGGCAGGACCAGACCGGCAATGACCGCTATACGACCGAAATCGTGTTGCAGAAATTCCGCGGCGAGCTGCAGATGCTCGATGCGCGGGGCGAGGGCGGCGGCCAGGTCGGCAACTATGCCGGTGGTGGTGCGAGCCGCGGTTCCGATTTCGGCCAGTCCGGCCCGGGCGAAAGTTTCAATCGCGGTGGCGCCAACAAGGGCGGCGGCGGTGGTTCGTCGCGCGAGCTGGACGACGAAATTCCGTTCTGATTTCTCGGGGCGGACTGCCCTTGCGGCGAAAAGCGCCGGCATCTTGGCCACGAAATGGCGTCCCGAAAATCTGTCTTGGATTTTCGGGACGTTGTGCGTTTGAGCGGTGAAAGGACGTATCAGTTGAAAGCAAGGGTCAAATGGGTCGAGGAGCGCACTTTCATTGGCGAGTCCGCCAGTGAGCACAAGCTGGTGCTAGGCACTGCGTTTGGGCCGGAGGGCAAGACACCGGGGCCGAGCCCAATGGAACTGGTGCTGATCGGCACCGGCGGCTGCTCGGCCTATGACGTGGTCCATATCCTGGAAAAGGGGCGCGAGGCAGTTGAAGATTGTGTGGTCGAACTCGATGCCGACCGTGCAGAAGCCGATCCCAAGGTGTTCACCCGCATCCACATGCATTTTGTCGTCAAGGGCCGGGCGCTGTCACACGACAAGGTGAAGCGGGCAATCGGGCTTTCGATCGAGAAATACTGCTCGGCCTCGGCAATGATGGCCAAGACTGCCGAGATTACCCACGACTTCGAAGTCATTGAAACGACGGCGAAGTAGGGCAGCTCCTAAGTCGCCATCAGCGCCTTGATGCCGTCGGCGACGAACTGTACGGCGAGCGCCGCCAGGATGACGCCGAGCAGCCGCGTCAGGATCGAACGGCCGGTTTGGCCGAGGATACGGTCGATGCGCTCTGACAGCACGAACACCAGGTAAGTGATGACGAGGCAGATGGCGATGATGCCGACAAGGGCTGTCTGCGCGCCCAAACCCTGAAACGAGCTTGAGAGCAGGACGGTCGCCGAAATCGCGCCGGGACCGGCAATAAGCGGGATCGCCAGCGGAAAGGCGGCGATGTTGTGGATCATGTCCCTGGTGATGGCGACGTCGCCGATCTTCTCCTTGCGGTCCTGCCGGCGCTCGAACACCATTTCGAAGGCGATGAAGAACAGCAGAAAGCCGCCGGCGACGCGGAAGGCCGGCAGGGTGATGCCGAAGACCGACAGGATCGACGCGCCGGCGATTGCGAACAACGCCATCACCAGGAAGGCGATGACCGAGGCGCGCACGGAGACCTGGTTGCGTTCCTCGCGGTTCATGCCGCGGGTCACGGCGAGGAAGAGCGGCGCCAGGCCGGGCGGATCGATCGTCACAAGTATGGTGACGAAGGCGTTGAACAGGCTGTCGAAGCTCGGCATGCTGACCCTCCCCGCCGGCAATGCCGGATATCGGGATTGGTAGAGCAAAGCGGAGCCAGTGGAAACCGTGCGGATCACGGGCTCGCGGCGCGCCGCGCCAGGAACTCGACTTCGAGACGCCAGGTGGCGCCGTCGTCCTGTGAGCGTTCGCCCAGCCAGCGGAACGAATTTTCGGTGATGCGCGAAAAGCTCCAGCGCACAGCAGATCCAGTGCCGTCTGCGCCTTGCTGGATGATGGTGTCGCCCTCGGCACGGCCGAGCTGGCGGCTGTAGTACTGGCTGCGCGGATCGCTCCAGAAGATGTGCCAGGCGTCGACGTCGGGGTCGTAGACGCGCAAAGTCGTGCCATAAAAGGTCCATTTGCCGAGCGACGGCGAGGCGCCAGCGTCACGGGCGGGCAGAATCCATACGTCCTGGATGGCCCGGCCTTCGAGCACCCAGCCGAAATGCACCTCGCCGCGCCCGGTCAGCACCTGGCCGTCCTCGAGATGGCGCGTGGCGTCGAACGTCCAGGCGCCGACGAAGCGGCCGTAAAGGTTCAGTTTCTCGGCAAGGGCCGGTACGGGTCCATCGCTGTGCAGGGCCTTGGCAAAGGAATTGGACATGGCTTCGCTCTCATCTTGTCAGGAGACCGGCAAGCATAGAGGCCGACAGGGGTTCTGCGCTTGGGAAAAATTGCTATATTTCGGCGATGGCGACGAGCGCGCACAGGCTTGCGTCGGGCCGAGGCTGGCAGGTGTCGGATGTCATCTGCACCGCCAGCGCCGCCGACAGGCCATTCGAGGAGGAGCATCGGGATTTCTGCATTGCCGCCGTAACCAGCGGCACCTTCCGCTATCGTGCGCGCCAGGGCACGGCGATGCTGGCGCCGGGCGCGCTCCTGCTCGGCAATCCCGGCACATGCTATGAATGCGGGCATGAGCATTGCGCTGGCGACCGCTGCCTCTCCTTCCATTTCGGACCGGCCTATATGGAGCGGATCGTCGCCGACGTGCCGGGCGCGAAGACGCTCGATTTCGGCACGCCACGCCTGCCGCCCTCGCCGGCGCTGGTGCCGCTGCTCGCCGAAGCGGAGGCGGCGCGCGAGATGGCTGACACCGGCTCGTTCGAGGAACTCGCGCTGCGCATTGCCGGTGCAGCGGTAACAGCGGCTTGCAGCGCCACGGATCGGGGACGGACGCCGAGCCGCCGTGACCAGAAGCGTGTTGCCGAAGCGGTGCGGCGACTCGAACTCGATGCCGACCGGCCGATCTCGCTTGCCGAACTCGCCGACGAGACCGCTACCAGCCCCTACCATTTCCTGCGCACCTTCCGGCACGTCGCCGGCATGACGCCCTACCAGTTCCTGCTGAGAGCGCGGCTGCACAGGGCAGCCGTGGGGCTGCGGACGTCGGATCAGACGATTTCGGCGATCGCCTTTGCAGCGGGATTCAACGATCTATCAACCTTCAATCGTCGTTTCCGGCGGCTGATGGGCGAGGCGCCGGGTACTTATCGCGCCCGCCGGCGACGCCCGTGAAAGGGTGCCACGGCCATATCGTCGCAATTGGTTTATCCTTTTGAATTTGCCGCTAAAAACCACACTGGAAAACGGCCGCGATTGTTGGAGTTTCGGGCCGGCTTCCTATATAAGCACCAAGTGATTCCTGATTAGATTGTGATCCGATTTGACCGACCAAAAGACACCGCGCGGCGCCGACGGCGGCCCCACCGGCATCGAGCCGATATCCATCATTGAGGAGATGCAGCGCTCCTATCTCGATTACGCCATGAGCGTGATCGTCAGCCGTGCGCTGCCGGACGTGCGCGACGGCCTCAAGCCGGTGCATCGCCGCATCCTCTACGCCGCCTATGAGAGCGGCTATCACTGGAACCGCAAATATGTGAAATCGGCACGCCCGGTCGCCGACGTGATGGGTAAATACCATCCGCACGGCGACGCCTCGATCTACGACGCTTTGGTGCGCATGGCACAGGATTGGTCGCTGCGCGTGACGCTGATCGACGGGCAGGGCAATTTCGGCTCGATCGACGGCGATCCTCCGGCGGCGATGCGCTACACGGAATCGCGGCTGACCAAGGTCGCGCATGAGTTGCTGGAAGACATCGACAAGGACACCGTCGATTTCCAGGACACTTACGATGCGTCGGGCAGCGAACCGAAAGTCCTGCCGGCGCGCTTCCCGAACCTGTTGGTCAACGGCTCCGGCGGTATAGCAGTCGGCATGGCCACCAACATCCCGCCGCACAATCTGGGCGAGGTCTGCAACGGCGCCATTGCCCTCATCGACAATCCGGCGATCGACCTTCCGGCGCTGATGGAGATCATTCCGGGGCCGGATTTCCCGACCGGCGGCATCGTGCTTGGCCGTTCCGGCATCTACAGCGCCTATTCGACCGGCCGCGGCTCCATCGTCATGCGCGGCCGCGTCAACGTCGAGGCGCGCGGCAACGACCGTGAATCGATCGTCATCACCGAGGTTCCCTATCAGGTGAACAAGGCGTCGATGATCGAGAAGATGGCCGAACTGGTGCGCGACAAGCGCATCGAAGGCATTTCCGACATTCGCGACGAGAGCGACCGCCAGGGCTACCGCGTCGTCATCGAGCTGAAGCGCGACGCGGTCGCCGATGTCATCCTCAACCAGCTTTACCGCTTCACGCCGCTGCAGACGTCGTTCGGCGCCAATATGGTGGCGCTGAACGGCGGCAAGCCGGAATTGCTGACGCTGACCGACATGCTGAAGGCGTTCGTCGCCTTCCGTGAAGAGGTGATCAGCCGGCGCACGAAATTCCTGCTGCGCAAGGCGCGCGACCGTGCCCATGTGCTGGTCGGCCTTGCCATCGCCGTTGCCAACATCGATGAAGTCATCAAGCTGATCCGCACGGCGCCAGACCCGCAGACGGCGCGCGAGCAGTTGATGGAGCGTCGCTGGCCTTCGGGCGACGTGGAATCGCTGATTCTGTTGATCGACGATCCGCGCCATCGCATCAACGAGGACGGAACCTACAATCTCTCCGAGGAGCAGGCCCGCGCCATCCTCGAACTGCGCCTGCAGCGCCTGACCGCGCTCGGCCGCGACGAGATCGCCGACGAGCTGAATACGATCGGCGACGAGATCAAGGATTACCTGGACATCCTGTCGTCCCGCGCCCGCATCCAGCAGATCGTCAAGGACGAACTCATCGCCGTGCGCGACGAGTTCGGCACACCGCGCCGCACCGAGCTCGCCGAGGGCGGGGCGGACATGGAAGACGAGGACCTGATCCAGCGCGAGGACATGGTCGTCACGGTCAGCCATTCCGGCTACATCAAGCGCGTGCCGCTGTCGCTCTACCGGGCGCAGCGCCGCGGCGGCAAGGGCCGCTCCGGCATGTCGACCAAGGAAGAGGATTTCGTCACCCGGCTGTTCGTCGCCAACACGCACACGCCAGTGCTGTTCTTCTCCTCGCGCGGCATCGTCTACAAGGAAAAGGTCTGGCGCCTGCCGATCGGCAATCCGCAATCGCGCGGCAAGGCGTTGATCAATATGCTGCCGCTCGAACAGGGCGAGCGCATCACCACGATCATGCCGCTACCGGAGGATGAGACGAGTTGGGGCGAACTCGACGTCATGTTTGCCACCACGCGCGGCACCGTGCGTCGCAACAAGCTGTCGGACTTCGTCCAGGTCAACCGCAACGGCAAGATCGCCATGAAGCTGGACGAGGAAGGCGACGAGATCCTCGGCGTCGAGACCTGCACCGACAATGATGACGTGCTTTTGACGGCAAGTTCCGGCCAGTGCATCCGCTTTCCGGTCAGCGACGTACGCGTCTTCCAGAGCCGCAATTCGGTCGGCGTGCGCGGCATTGCGATGGCCGATGGCGACCGGGTGATCTCGATGGCGGTGATCGAGCATGTCGATGCGCCGCCGGCGGAGCGTGCCGCTTACCTCAAGCGGCTGGTGGCCGAACGCCGGCTCGCTGCCGACATCGCGGCCGGCGAGGAGGAAGAAATCCAGCTCACCAATGAAGAGGTCGGCGAAGAGGCGGAGCTGTCCGACGAGCGGTATGAATTCCTCAAGGCGCATGAGCAGTTCGTGCTGACGGTGACGGAATATGGCTACGGCAAGCGTTCGTCGTCCTACGATTTCCGCCTGACCGGTCGCGGCGGCAAGGGTATCCGCGCCACCGACGTCTCGAAAACGGCTGAAATCGGCCGCCTGGTGGCGACCTTCCCGGTCGGCAATGACGATCAGATCATGCTGGTTTCGGATGGCGGTACCGTTATCCGCGTTCCAGTGAACGGTATTCGTTTCGCCAGCCGCGCCACCAAGGGCGTTACCATTTTCAATACCGCAGAGGGCGAGAAGGTCGTTTCGGTGGAGCGAATTTCAGAACCGCAAGCGGATGAAGAGATCGAAGAGAGTGTCGATGCCGAAGGTGGGGAGTCTGACGCTACCGTCGAGTGAGTTTGCCACGACGACGCCAGCCCTATGGGCCGGCGCTGTGAAGAAACCCCCGCAATCTAGAAGTGGCGATAAGGCTTGCGGTTGCCGAAGCCTTCGAACCGCTTGGTATTGGCCTTGGCGCGGACGCGCTGTGCTTCCTGATGCAACCCGAATACGGTAGCGATCAGCATGGCGACGGTCATTGCGGTGGCGAGCATGTAGATCAGCATGTGCGTGTTCTCCTGCGCCTAACAACGATTAGATGGGTGTTTGGTTTCATCTTCTGCAGCTGCAACTTAGTGAACACTGCGTGAAGCCGTTGTGAGCGGCACATTCATCTGTCGTTCACGTCGGCCAAAAGGTTCATGGGGAGGGCCTGCCGATCGGATTTGCCTTTAGGGGAGAGGCTCGCTAGAAGCACCTGCCATGACCGAACGCATCGCCCTCTATGCCGGCTCTTTCGACCCGCTGACCAACGGCCATCTCGACGTGCTGAAGGCGTCGCTGGCCGTGGCGGACACCATCTATGCGGCGATCGGCATCCATCCCGGCAAGAAGCCGTTGTTTTCCTTCGAGGAACGGGTCGATCTGATCGAAACGGCAACGAAGGCAGAATTCGGCAGCGACGGTGCGCGCATCAAGGTTGTCGCCTTCGACGGGCTGGTCATCGACGCGGCCAGGAAGCATGGCGCGTCGATCATGATCCGCGGCCTGCGTGACGGTACCGATCTCGACTACGAGATGCAGATGGCCGGCATGAACGAGACCATGGCGCCGGAGCTGCAGACGGTTTTCCTGCCGGCCAGCCCTTCAGTGCGCACCATTACCGCCACACTTGTACGCCAGATAGCTTCGATGGGAGGCGACATCCGCCCCTTCGTGCCGGCGGCCGTGGCCGGCGCGCTCACCGCCAAATTCGCGAAATAAATGCATGTCACCCCAAAAGTGGAACCCGGCTTTGGGTAACGCCATGCATGAACGAAGATATTCGGAGAAAGATCCCATGCAGCTGAAAAAGCTTGCCTTCTTGCTTGCCGTGCTCGCCGGTCTTGTGACCGCATCCGTCTCGGCCTTTGCCGCCGATCCGGAAAACACCATGATCGTAACGTTGAAGGACGGTGACGTGACCATCGCGCTGAGGCCCGACCTTGCGCCGAAGCACGTCGCGCAGATCAAAAAGCTGGTGCGCCAGGGCGCCTACGACAACGTCGCCTTTCACCGCGTCATCGACGGCTTCATGGCGCAGACCGGCGATGTCAAGTTCGGCAACATGAAGAGCGGCTTCAATGCCGACGCCGTCGGCACCGGCGGCTCCGATCTTCCCGACCTGCCGGCCGAATTCTCCAGCACCGAGCACTACCAGCGCGGCGTGGTCGGCATGGCCCGCTCCGACGATCCGAATTCCGCCAATTCGCAATTCTTCATCATGTTCGCGCCGGCACCGCCGCTCGATGGCCAGTACACCATCGTTGGCAATGTCGTCAGCGGCATGGAGCTGGTGGACCACATCAAGAAAGGCGAAGCGGCGCAGAACGGGACGGTGACCGACCCCGATCGCATGATCAAGGTGCGTATCGCCGCCGACGGCAAGTAACCCCAATTGTTCAAAAGGATATTTCTGACATGGCCGAAATCAAGGACCGCGAGAACGCGCTTATCATGGACACGACCAAGGGCAAGGTCGTCATCGAATTGTTTCCAGACCTGGCGCCCGGCCATGTCGGCCGTATCAAGGAGCTGGCGCGCGAAGGCGCCTATGACGGCGTGGTCTTCCACCGCGTCATCGACGGCTTCATGGCGCAGACCGGCGACGTCAAGTTCGGCAATTCCAACAAGCCGTCTTTCGCGCCGTCGCGCGCCGGCACTGGCGGTTCCGACAAGCCCGATCTGAAGGCGGAGTTCTCCAACGCCAACCACGGCCGCGGTACCTGCTCGATGGCGCGCTCGCAGAACCCGAACTCGGCCAATTCGCAGTTCTTCATCTGCTTCGACGACGCCGCCTTCCTCAACCGCCAGTACACTGTATGGGGCCAGGTTATCGAAGGCATGGACAATGTCGACAAGATCAAGCGCGGCGAACCGGTGCAGGATCCCGACAAGATCGTGTCGCTCAAGGTCGCGGCCGACGTGAAATGACCGGCCGGGCTGTCGCGGCCATCGCATTTGTCCTCGTCGCGGCGGCCACACCGGCGCTGGCGACGGAATCGATCGTTTGCAGCGCCGACGGCGGCGCGGCATCGATCGACGTTTTGATGGGACACACGGCCGTCATTGCTGTGGCGCGTGTGTGGCTGGATGCCGGCGGCAAGACATGGACCACGGACGGACAGCCAGGCTCAACGAAAGTCATCGTTGGACAGGCATTCGAAGACGACGAGCGTATGCTTATCGACCTCACCGACGAAGGCATCAGCTCGATCGTCGCCAAGTTGCGGCTGGTCAAAGCCAGCGAGCAGTCCAGTTTCGCGATGGGCGGCACATTGAGTATAGACGGTGTTGGCGCCTGGGCGGTGAACTGCCCGGAACCTTGAGGCGGGGATTCCTTGCGCGTCGACCTTTTCGACTTCGATCTGCCGGAGGAGCGCATCGCGCTTCGCCCAGCCGAGCCGCGCGACAGTGCCAGGATGCTGGTGGTCAGGCCGGGTGAGGGGCTCGAGGACCGGACGGTGCGCGACCTGCCGGGCCTGCTCAAGGCCGGTGATGTGCTGGTCTTCAACGACACCAAGGTCATTCCGGCGCAACTGAAGGGCATCAGGCGGCGCGGGGAGGCGGCGGCGCAGGTCGAAGCCACGCTGCATATGCGGATGGCGCCCGACCGCTGGCTCGCCTTCATGCGTCCCGGCAAGCGCATCTCCGCCGGCGATCGCGTCCATTTCGGCCATGACGCCAATTCCTGCTTTCTCGGCCAACTCGACGCGACCGTGATCGAGAAGGGAGAAGGTGGCGAGGCGCTGCTCGGCTTCGACCTGTCAGGTCCGTTCCTCGACGAGGCGCTGCACGCCGTCGGCCACATTCCGCTGCCGCCCTACATCGCCTCCAAGCGTGACGACGACGAACGCGACCGCAGCGATTACCAGACCATTTATGCGAGGGAGGACGGTGCCGTCGCCGCGCCGACGGCAGGGCTGCATTTCACGCCGGAGCTGTTTGCGACGCTCGACCCCAAGGGCATAGAGCGCCGTTTCGTCACGCTGCATGTCGGCGCCGGCACTTTTTTGCCGGTGAAGGCGGACGACACCGCCGACCACAAGATGCACGCCGAAACCGGTTCGGTCAGCCCCGAGACCGCCGAGTCGCTGAATGCGGCGAAGGCAAAAGGAGGGCGCATTATCGCCGTCGGCACGACATCGTTGCGCTTGTTGGAGAGCGCGGCTGGCGATGACGGCAGGCTGGCCGCGTGGTCGGGCCCGACCGACATCTTCATCACCCCCGGCTATCGCTTCAAGACCGCCGATATGCTGATGACCAATTTCCATCTGCCGCGTTCGACGCTGTTCATGCTGGTTTCGGCCTTCTGCGGTTTGCAGACGATGCGCGCGGCCTATGCGCATGCCATCGAGAACCGCTACAGGTTCTATTCCTATGGAGACGCAAGTCTTCTGTTCAGGGAGGATAATGATGGACGATGACCTGGAAACCTTCGACCGCGAAGCCTTGATCGCCGAGGTCAGGAAACTGCGCGCCGGCATCCGCCAACACCGCGACGCCACCGGCCATGATCTGTGCTGGCATCATCCCGACCTGTGGTCGCTTTTGCCCGAAAAGACGGAGCCGGCGATTGCCGTGCCGCCGTGGCCAAAATTCATGCGCGGCTGCATCCGCTACCGGCAATCACTCGACAAGCAGGCTCCAGATGCGCCGGTATTCGACAAGGAGTTCGATGGCTAGGGAATTCAATGACTGCCGCATTCACCTTTAACGTGCTGGCGACCGACGGCAGGGCGCGGCGTGGCGCAATCACCATGCCGAGCGGGGAAATCCGCACGCCCGCCTTCATGCCGGTCGGCACGGGCGGCACGGTGAAGGCCATGTATATGGATCAGGTGCGCGGCGTCGGCTCGGACATCATCCTCGGCAATACCTACCACCTGATGCTGAGACCCGGCGCAGAGCGCGTGGCGCGGCTCGGCGGCCTGCATGAATTCGCCCGCTGGCCGTATCCGATCCTGACCGACAGCGGCGGCTTCCAGGTGATGTCGCTGTCGAAGCTGCGGAAACTGACCGAGAACGGCGTGACCTTTCGCTCGCATATCGACGGCGGCGCCTACGAGATGTCGCCGGAGCGTTCCATCGAGATCCAGGGGTTGCTCGATTCCGACATCCAGATGCAGCTCGACGAATGCACAGCGCTGCCGGCCAAGCAGAACGAGATCGAGCGTGCCATGGAGTTGTCGCTGCGCTGGGCCGAGCGTTGCAAGACGGCATTCGGCGAGCAGCCCGGCAAGGCGATGTTCGGAATTGTGCAAGGCGGCGACGTGCCTGATTTGCGGCTGCGCTCGGCGCAGGCGCTGAAGGCAATGGAGCTGAAGGGCTATGCGATCGGCGGGCTGGCTGTCGGCGAGCCGCAAGCGGTGATGCTGGAGATGCTCGACATCACTTGCCCGGAGCTGCCGGCTGACCGGCCGCGCTACCTGATGGGCGTCGGCACGCCGGACGATATCTTGAAGTCGGTGGCGCGCGGTATCGACATGTTCGACTGCGTGATGCCGACGCGAGCAGGGCGCCATGGCCTTGCTTATACACGGCGCGGCAAAGTCAATCTGCGCAACGCCCGCCATGCCGACGATCTGCGCCCGCTCGATGAGGAAAGCGACTGCCCGGCCGCACGCGACTATTCGCGCGCCTATTTGCACCATCTGGTGCGCTCGCAAGAGGCGCTTGGGGCGATGCTCCTGACCTGGAACAATCTTTCCTACTATCAAAAGCTGATGCAGGACATTCGTGCCGCCATCGAAGCCGGCACCTTCGAAGCGCGCGCGGCGGAAATTTCTGAGGGCTGGGCGCGAGGCGATATTCCAGCCCTTTGAGCAATGCCTTGCCAGCATGATTGACCGACTGGTTCGCGGGGCGCAGTGTCACGCAGAGGGCGTGTCATGACCGTGACATACGACTTTGGTGGCAAGACCGCGATCGTAACAGGCGGTGCAAGAGGCATCGGCAGGGCCGTGGCCACGAAATTGGCACAGGCAGGAGCCGACGTGTGGATATGGGATACCGATCCTATACCGGCAGACGGGACTCATAGTCAGATGGTCGACGTAGCCAAGGCGGGCGACGTAAGAAAGGCCCTGACCGAGATTGTCGCCAAGGCCGGACGGATCGACATTCTCGTCAACAATGCGGGCTATCTTGGACCTTACCTCGGCTTCGAAGCCTTCGACCCGGCCGAGTGGCAGCGCATTATCCGCGTGAATCTCATCGGCATGTTCGAGTCTACACACCAGGTTTTGCCAGTCATGCGAAGGGCAGGCAGTGGCCGCATCGTCAACATGGGGTCGCTCGCGGGCAAGGAAGGATTGCCGAACCTTGCGGCCTATTCGGCGGCCAGCGCAGGCGTCATCGCTTTCACCAAAGCCCTCTCGCGGGAAGTTTGCGACACCGACATCCGCGTCAATTGCGTCGCGCCCGGCCCAATCGATACAGATCTTATCAGGCGTCTCGGAAATGAAGTCGTCAGCAACATGATCGACGCCAGTCCCCTGAAACGGCTCGGGTCGGTACATGAGGTAGCGGCGTTGGTGTTGTGGCTCTGCTCCGACGCCAGCAGTTTCAACACTGGAGCGGTGTTTGACATCTCGGGAGGCAGAGCACGCTATTGAAGTCAGCCGGTCTCAGGTGCTGAGCGACGTGGACGCTCGCAGGCTGCAGCCGGTGATCCGAAAGCTGCCGTCAGGCTGTAGTTCGAGCGTGTAGACCGCCTCATAGTCCATGCCATCCGGGCCGACGATCAGCACCTGCTGGACGATCGAGGTCGGGCTCGTCTCGCGAACCTTGCCGAAGGAGTAGGTCTGCGGTTGGCGCACCGGCGGATAGCCTTTTGTCACCATGTTCATGAAGGTATCGACCGTCGGAAAGATGCGTTTCACATTCGGTGCGGCAAAGCTGTAGGCCGTCATTCCGTCATTGGCGATGAAGGCCCTCAACTGCCCATCGATGACCGTCTGCGCCGCTTTGACTTCGGCGTCGCCAGCAAAGGCCTGGGATGCGAAAATGAATGGAACGACTGCGAATGCGAAAAACGCGCCGCGCATGGCCTTTCTCCGTTGTCCCTGAGAAATCGCTGCCTGAAGGTACATGATACCATACGCTTTGCAGTGCTTCAGGGTTTCAGCCGAGCGCAAACAT
Source organism: Mesorhizobium sp. M0166 (assembly GCF_040322255.1). Lineage (NCBI taxonomy): Bacteria > Pseudomonadati > Pseudomonadota > Alphaproteobacteria > Hyphomicrobiales > Phyllobacteriaceae > Mesorhizobium > Mesorhizobium sp. M0166. Next base: position 84,230 of record NZ_JAMYTD010000017.1, read on the forward strand.
TCGGCGTGGCAGTCCGTGTCCAGACCGAGACGCATTGTCGAGGCGAGAACAGCCGGAGCGATTGCCGATGCTTGAAAGGCGAACGGCAGTCTGCCACAAGGGCCGCTCGATTATACCTAGAGCGTGCGATGTGAGCAGGACCAGGCAATGAAGGCATTTTTCGTGCAAATAAAGTGCGATCTGGGCAAGGCCTACGACGTTGCCAGCGCTTTGGCCGATGCCGAGATTGCTTCGGAAATCTACTCGACAGCCGGAAACTATGACCTGCTCGCCAAATTCTATGTCGACGACGAGGAAGACATCGGCCACTTCGTCAACGAGAAAGTGCAGATTCTTCCCGGCATCAAGGACACGTTTACGGTCGTCACCTTTCGCGCGTTTTGATCCGCATCCGGCATCTGCCCGGACACCAGGCAAAGCCTGATCAAGGCCCTATTGGTGCTGCCTTAATTTTAGGCAAGAGCGATATACTGATCGCCGGCGCCCAACAAATCACCGATTGCGCTTGATTTTCTCCAGCGAGGCCAGTGAAATGGCGCCACAGGGGAGTATGCGATTGGCAGCGTTCGACGAAATGCTTCCGGAAGTTTCCGGGCTGAGAAAACCGTATTCGGCTTACGATCGCTGGCTGAAGGAACAGGACCCGGCCAGGCTTACCGAGAAGATGCAGGACGCCGAACGCGTCTTTCGCAAGACAGGCATCACTTTCGCCGTCTATGGCGAGCAGGAAGCATCGGAGCGGCTGATACCCTTCGATATCGTTCCGCGCATCATTTCGGGCAATGAATGGCGACGGCTAACGCAAGGCATCGAGCAGCGCGTCCAGGCGCTGAACGCCTTTCTCGACGACATCTACCATCGCCAGGAGATCTTGCGCGCCGGCCGCGTGCCGAAGGAGTTGATCGCCAGGAACGAGGCGTTCCTGCCCGAGATGATTGGGGTGCGGCCGCCGGCCGGCGTCTATACCCACATCATCGGCGTCGACATCGTGCGCATCAGCGAGAACGAGTTCTACGTGCTGGAGGACAATGCGCGCACGCCGTCCGGCGTCTCTTACATGCTGGAGAACCGAGAGACGATGATGCAGCTCTTTCCCGAGCTGTTCCAGCAGATCAAGGTCCGGCCGGTGGAGAATTATCCGCAGCTCTTGCGCCAGTCGCTGGCGGCAGTGCGGCCGCAAAGCACCAAGGGCGCGCCGACCATTGCCGTGCTGACGCCGGGCAGCTTCAACTCAGCCTATTTCGAACATGCCTTCCTTGCCGACCAGATGGGCGTGCAGCTTGTTGAAGGACAGGATCTGCGCGTCGTCGATGGCCATGTCGCGATGCGCACGACCGAGGGCTACAAGCAGATCGATGTACTCTACCGGCGTGTCGACGATTCGTTTCTCGATCCGCTGACCTTTCGCCCCGACTCGGCACTTGGCGTGCCGGGCATTATGGACGTCTACCGCGCCGGCAATATCACGATCGCCAATGCGCCGGGAACCGGCATCGCCGACGACAAGGCGATCTATTCCTACATGCCCGAGATCGTCGAATTCTACACCGGCCGCAAGGCGATGCTCGGCAACATCCCGACCTGGCGCTGCTCGGAGCCGGACAGCCTGAAATACGTGCTCGAACACATCGACGAATTGGTGATCAAGGAAGTCCATGGGTCCGGCGGTTACGGCATGCTGGTCGGTCCGGCGGCGACTAAGAAGGAATGCGAGGAGTTTTCCAAAAAGCTCGCGGCAAAACCGTCGAACTACATCGCCCAGCCGACGCTGGCACTGTCGACCTGCCCGATCCTGACGGACAAGGGGCTGGCGCCGCGCCATGTCGATCTGCGCCCCTATGTTCTGGTTTCCGACCGTATTCAGATCGTGCCCGGCGGGCTGACCCGAGTAGCGCTCAAGGAAGGCTCGCTAGTCGTCAATTCCTCGCAAGGCGGCGGCACGAAGGATACGTGGGTGTTGGACGATTAGAGTGAGTGAATAGTGAATAGTGAATAGATAAGGGTATGTGTCGTTGATGTTGGTGAAATACCCCGAAGTGAAGCACGCGGCATCGTGCCCTGGAATCTGGACAGTCACCATTCACTATTCACCATTCACTATTCACCGCAGGACCGCCTGACATGCTTCTCGGCCGCACCGCCAACGGGCTTTACTGGATGAACCGCTATATCGAGCGGGCGGAAAACATGGCGCGGCTGGTGGATGCCGGCCTGCGCATGGCGCTGACTCGAACTCAGAACGCTTCGGAGGAGTGGAATTCGGTGCTGCTCAGCGCCGGTTCGGACACCACCTTCACGCAGAAATATTCTGACTACACCGCCGCCAATGTCGCCGATTATCTGCTGCGCGATACATCGAACCCGTCGAGCACGATGTCGTCTATCGAAACGGCCCGTAACAATGCCCGCATGGTGCGTACCGCACTGACGCGTGAAACCTGGGAAAGCATCAACGAAGCCTGGATGTCGCTGAAGCGGATGCTGGCCAAGCCGATCGACGAGCGCGACCTGCCCAACGCGCTCGACGCAATCAAACGCGAGACGGCGCTGATTCGCGGATCGTTCTACGGTACGATGCTGCGCAACGAGATTTTCGATTTTTCGCAGCTCGGCACGTATGTCGAACGCGCCGACAACACCGCGCGCATCCTGGATGTGAAATACTACGTGCTGTTGCCGTCGATCTCCTGGGTCGGCTCGACGCTCGACAACTACCAGTGGGAATCGATCTTGCGCTCGGTGTCGGCGCACCGTTCCTATCGCTGGGTCTATGATGCCGACTACAAACCGAGCAACATCGCCGATTATCTGATCCTCAACGTCCGCATGCCGCGCTCGCTGACCTTTTGCTACCGCTTCCTGACGGAGCATCTCAAATTCCTCGGTGACGATTATGGGGAGCGCCACGCCTGTCATGCAACGGCTGCCAAGACCCAGGCCATGCTGACGGCCGGGTCGATCAAGGATATTTTCGACGCCGGCCTGCATGAATTCCTGGCCAATTTCATCCGCGACAACACGAGGCTCGGCGACGAGATCGCGCAGGATTACAGGTTCTATTGAGCATGACCCCAAAAAGCGGAGACCGGTTTTCGGAAAAGCTCATGCTCCAGGGACGAGTGCGATGCGGCTGAAGATCACCCACCGGACCGAATACCGCTACGATGCGCCGGTGCATTATTTGTTGCAGCGTTTGCGGCTGCTCCCGGTGAACGGGCGCACCCAGACGGTACTGTCCTGGGCGCTGAAGATTGAAGGCGCACGCGAGGAAGTGCGTTTCACCGACCATTTCGGCAATGATACCCGGCTGTTGAGCGTCGAGGGCGAGCGCGACTTCATCACCGTCGAAGCTGCCGGCGAAGTGGTGACGCGCGACACTGCCGGCGTCTGCGGACCGCACCAGGGTTTCGCGCCGCTCTGGCTGTTCGGCCAGGAAACGCCGCTGACGACGATCGGCAGCGGCATTCGTGAGCTTGCTGCCTCGGTGGGCAAGGGCACCGACATTGAGAGGCTGCACCGGCTAATGGCCGTAATCGGCGAGCGTGTCGCTTATATACCCGGCACCACCAACGCGACGACGCCGGCCGAAGAGGCCCTGGCGCTCAAGACCGGCGTTTGCCAGGACCACAGCCATATCTTCGTTGCCGCGGCGCGTGCCATGGATTTCCCGGCGCGCTATATCAGCGGTTATCTGATGATGGATGCAGCGATCGAGCAAGCGGCAAGCCATGCCTGGGCAGAAGCGCATGTCTCGGGCCTCGGCTGGGTCGCCTTCGATGTCGCCAACGGCATTTCTCCCGACGAGCGTTATGTGAAGGTGGCGACCGGCCGCGACTATCGCGACGCCACGCCGGTGTCGGGAATTCGGCAGGGACAGGCGGAAGAACAGCTTGCGGTCACCGTCACCGTGGAGCAGTAATCCCCGGCAAGATTGTTGCCAAAGAGATTCGATGACCTATTGCGTCGGCCTGAAGATCGATCGCGGGCTCGTGTTCATGTCGGACACGCGCACCAATGCCGGCATGGATTCGATCTCGACCTTCAGGAAGATGCATGTCTGGGAAGAGCCGGGCGAGCGCGTCATTGTTTTGATGTCGGCCGGCAATCTGGCGACGACCCAGGCCGTGGTCAGCCTGCTCGACGAACGCACCAAGGCCGTGGCGGAGCGCCGTGCCACGCTGCTCGAAACGCCTTCCATGTACCAGACAGTGCGGTTGGTCGGAGACACCGTCAAGGAGGTCATCGCCAGCTCGTCGCCGGCTGGCGAAAAGGCGGATTCCTACTTCAACGCCTCCTTCATCCTCGGCGGTCAGATCAAGGGCAGCGCGCCGCGCCTGTTCATGATCTATCCGGAAGGCAATTTCATCGAATCCACCGACGACACGCCGTTCTTCCAGATCGGTGAGACCAAATACGGCAAGCCGATCATTATCCGCGCTTATGAAAAGACGATGAGTTTCGCCGAGACGGTGAAGTTGCTGCTGGTGTCGTTCGACTCGACGCTGAAGTCGAACCTGTCGGTCGGCCTGCCGCTCGACCTGCTGTTCTATGAAAAGGACACTTTCAAGGTCGGCCTCAAAAAGCGAATAACCCAGGACGATCAATATTATCGCACGATCTCGGATAGCTGGTCGAACGCGCTGAAGACCGCCTTTGCCAGTTTGCCTGATTTTCCCGAATGAAAACCTACGTTTTTCGTGCTCTTTGATGGCGGCTCGATGAGGCGCTACGGAGGCGAAGATGAATAGCGACGAATTCCGCGAATGGTCGCTGCGAGCGGCTGAATGGGGCGTCGACTACAGAAACAGCCTTCGGGAGAGACCGGTGCGGCCGCTTGTCGAGCCCGGCGAAATCTTCAAAAGCATCGATGCCGCGCCGCCGGAAGACGGTGAAACGATGCAGGCAATTTTCGCCGATTTCAAGCAAAAGATCCTGCCAGGCATGACGCACTGGCAGCATCCGCGTTTCTTCGCCTATTTCCCCGCCAATGCGGCACCGGTCTCCGTCGTGGCCGAGTATCTGGTTTCCGCGATGGCTGCGCAATGCATGCTCTGGCAGACCTCGCCGGCGGCAACCGAGCTCGAGACGCGGGTCGTCGACTGGATGCGGCAGGCGCTTGGTTTGCCGGAGGGATTTTCCGGCGTCATGCAGGATTCGGCTTCATCGGCGACGCTTGCCGCCGTGCTGACCATGCGCGAGCGCGCGCTCGACTGGCAAGGCAACAAGAGCGGCCTGCAAGGCCAGTCGGTGGTGCGGGTCTATTCTTCCGACCAAGTCCATACTTCCATCGACCGGGCGATCTGGGTGTCGGGCATCGGGGAGGCGAACCTCGTGCGCATTCCGGTCGCGGGACGCTTCCGCGCTATGGAGACGGCGGCTCTGGAAGCGGCGATCGTCGCCGACCGCGAAAACGGCATGCTGCCGGCCGGCATTATCGCCAGCGTCGGCGGCACCAGTACCGGCGGCACCGACGATGTCGCGGCTGTTGCCGCGGTGGCGAAGCGGCACGGGCTCTACCTGCATGTCGATGCCGCATGGGCCGGCTCCGCCATGATCTGCCCCGAGTTCCGGCATTTCTGGGCCGGCGCCGAACATGCGGATTCGATCGTCTTCAATCCGCACAAATGGCTAGGCGCACAGTTCGATTGCTCGATGCAATTCATCCGCCAGCCGGAAGACCTCGTGCGCACGCTGGCGATCAAGCCCGAATTCCTCAAGACGCATGGCCGCGACGGGGTCATCAACTACTCCGAATGGTCGGTGCCGCTCGGCCGAAGATTCCGCGCGCTGAAACTTTGGTTCCTGCTGCGTGCGCATGGCTTGGAAAATCTGCGGAACATGATCCGCAACCATGTCGCCTGGAGCGAGAGCCTCGCCGCGCGGCTGGCTCGGGAACCGGATTTCGAGATCGTCACGGAACCGATGCTGTCGCTATTCTCATTCCGCCATCTCGCGGCTGCGGGAATCGACCTTGACGAGCACAATTTGCGACTGGTCAGCGCGATCAACGATGACGGCCGCATCTACCTGACGCAGACCCGGGTGGACGGGCAGGTGGCGATCCGGTTTCAGGTCGGGCAGTTCGAAACGACTGCGGCGGACGTCGACACTGCTTTCGAGGTCATCACTGAGATCGCGCGGGGCCTGAGTTGATAGCCTCGTCGAGATAGCGCCGGAGCTTTTCTCTCTGCAGTCGCCCGATTTTCATTAGCCGGCTCATACCTGTTCATGGCTTTCGTTTTCAGCTATAGACGAGAAAAACGAAAATGAGAGGTTGCTAGATGTATCTGTCGCCGCGTCATTCCGAAATCATCCAGATGGCCAAGGACCATGGCCGCGTACTGGTCGAGGAGTTGGCGACGCATTTCAACGTGACGCCGCAAACGATCCGCAAGGATCTCAACGATCTCTGCGACCAGCGGCTTTTGTCCCGCATCCATGGCGGGGCGTTATTCCCGTCCGGCATCGAGAACATGGAATATGAGGCTCGGCGTAAGATCGCCGCCGAGGAGAAGGAGGCGATCGGTCGCGCAGCAGCCCGGCTGATCCCTGACAACGCGTCTCTGTTCATCAATATCGGGACAACGACGGAAGCTGTCAGCAAGTCGCTGCTCGATCACAGCGGCCTGATGGTCATCACCAATAACATCAATGTCGCCAACAGGATGCGCATATATCCTTCGATCGAGGTGGTGATCGCCGGCGGTGTCGTGCGCGGTTCCGACGGCGGTGTGGTCGGCGAGGCGGCGGTCGATTTCATCAGGCAGTTCAAAGTTGATTTTGCGGTGATCGGCGCCTCGGCCATCGACCATGACGGCGCACTGCTCGACTTCGATTTTCGCGAGGTGAAGGTGGCCCAGGCGATCATCGCCAACGCCCGGCATGTGATCCTGGTGTCGGACCAGACCAAATTCGAGCGAACCGCGCCCGTCCGCATCGGCCATCTGTCGCAGGTCAACACCTTTATCACCGATCGTTGCGACATCCCGTCGGTGCGTAAGATCTGCCAGGAGGCAGAAGTTCAGCTGATCGAAACGTCGCTCTCCTAGAGATGCCGTCGCGGCATCTTCCGCCCAATATATTTCGTTTGACATTCGTTATCATTTCGAAATAATTCCGCTACGGTTTCGCAAGATCCCAAAAATGCTGCAATGCGAAATCGAGGGAGGATTCTTTGAGCGCATCACCGATTCATGACATTTTCGTCATCGGTGGCGGCATCAATGGCTGCGGCATCGCCCGCGATGCTGTTGGACGTGGCTTTTCGGTCTTTCTTGCCGAGATGAACGATCTGGCCAGCGGGACCTCTTCCGGCTCAACTAAACTGATCCATGGCGGCTTGCGCTATCTCGAATTCTACGAATTCCGCCTGGTACGCGAAGCGCTGATGGAACGCGAGGTCCTGTGGAGGAACGCGCCGCACATCATCTGGCCGATGCGCTTCGTGCTGCCATACGCCAAGGGGCTGCGTCCGGCCTGGCTGATCCGGCTCGGGCTTTTCCTCTACGACCATATTGGCGGGCGCAAATTGCTGCCGCCGACGAAAACGCTGGACATGGCCAAGGATCCGGCCGGCAAGCCGCTGAAGCCGCTGTTTCGAAAGGCGTTCGAATATTCGGACGGTTGGGTCAACGATGCCCGGCTGGTTGTGTTGAACGCCCGTGACGCTGCCGAGCGCGGCGCAACCATTCGAACCCGAACAAAGGTCGTCAGCGCACGCCGCGAAGGCAATCTCTGGACGGTCAGGCTTGAAAATGTGCGGACCGGCGATACCGAGGAGGTCAAGGCGCGGCTGCTGGTCAATGCCGCCGGCCCGTGGGTCGATCAGGTGCTGTCGGCCACCGTGGGCTTGAACGACGTGCACAATGTCCGCCTCGTACAAGGCAGCCACATCGTCGTTGGCAAGAAATTCGACGACCCACGCGCATATTTCTTTCAGAACAAGGACGGGCGCATCATTTTCGCCATCCCTTACGAGGACGAATTCACGCTCATCGGCACCACCGATCGGGACTATCCCGGCGATCCGCACAACGTCAGGATCAGTGACGCCGAGATCGACTATCTCTGCGCTGCGGCAAGCGAATATTTCGCGCAGCCGGTCAAGCCGTCGGATATTGTCTGGACCTATTCCGCGGTGCGGCCGCTCTACGACGATGGCGCCTCAAAGGCGCAGGAAGCTACCCGAGACTATGTGCTGAAGGCCGATGGAGGCGAGGGTGCCGCCCCGATCGTCAACGCCTTTGGCGGCAAGATCACGACCTACCGCCGATTGTCGGAATCAATGCTTGAGAAGATCGAGGGTTTTCTCGGCAAGCGCGGGAAGCCATGGACGGCAAACGCGCCGCTGCCCGGCGGTGACTTTCCCGTCACCGGCTTCGATGCCGAGGTGGCGAAACTGAAAACGGCATACCCGTTCCTCGATGCGCGGCTGGCCCGCCGGTTGACCCGGCTCTACGGCACCCGCACAAGGAAGCTGCTGGGCCTCGCTAAGTCGAACGTCGATCTTGGCCGCAACTTCGGCGCCGATCTCTACGAAGCCGAGGTGCGCTACCTCGTCGAAAACGAATGGGCGATGACTGCCGAGGATGTATTGTGGCGCCGGACCAAGCGCGGCCTGCGTCTCAGCCGTGAGCAGGCGGCAGTGCTCGACGAGTTCATGCGCGGAATAAGCCGGCAGCACGTAGCGGCTGCCGAATAGGGACGGCCGACTGATGCAGAAAGCCTGGGAGGAGGCATCATGCTTGAACTGAGAAACGTGACGAAGACGGTGGGTGCGGCGGAACATATCCGCGACGTCTCAATGACGCTTCAGCACGGCTCGCTCAACGTCCTGCTCGGGCCGACGCTCTCCGGCAAGACCAGCCTGATGCGGCTGATGGCGGGCCTCGACGTGCCGACCTCCGGCTCGGTCTGGTTCGATGGCAAGGATGTCACCGGCATGCCGGTGCAAAAGCGCAACGTCGCCATGGTCTACCAGCAATTCATCAATTATCCGGCGATGACGGTCTACGAGAACATCGCCTCGCCGCTGCGGGTGGCCGGCACGGATCAGGCAACGATCGACAGGGAGGTGCGCAATGCCGCCGCCCTTCTCAAACTCACGCCCTATCTCGATCGGACGCCTCTCAGTCTGTCGGGCGGCCAGCAGCAGCGCACCGCGCTGGCCCGCGCCATCGTCAAGAATGCCAGCCTCGTGCTGCTCGACGAGCCGCTTGCCAATCTCGACTACAAGCTGCGCGAAGAATTACGCGCGGAACTGCCGAAAGTCTTCGCGGCCGCCGGCACAATCTTCGTTTATGCCACGACCGAGCCGCACGAGGCCTTGCTGCTCGGCGGCAACACGGCGACGCTTTCCGAGGGCAGCATCACCCAGTTCGGGCCGACCATCGAAGTGTTCCGCAAGCCGGTCGATCTGGTGACGGCGAGAACCTTCGCCGATCCGCCGCTCAACACCATCGTGCTTGCCAAGAAGAGCCTGGATTTCCTGCTCGAGGGAGGCGTGAAATTGCCGGTGCCGGCCGAGCTCTTCGGCATTGCCGATGCGATCTATACGATCGGCTTCCAGCCCCATCATCTTTCCCTCGATCGGCCCAACGCCGCCGCAGTGCCGGTGCGCGCAAAGGTGACGATCACCGAGATCACGGGATCGGAAAGCTTCATCCATCTCGATTTTGCCGATGCCCGCTGGGTCATGCTGACCCACGGCATTCGCGACTTCGAGCCGGACGAGGAAGTCGAGGTGTTCATCGACCCGCGCCACATCATGGTCTTCGACGAGCACGGCCGCGCCGTGGCCGCGCCGAAGCTGGCGGCTTAGGAGGAAGCGATGGCGCGCATCGACGTCAATCATATCCGCCACTCCTATCTGCAGAACCCGCGCACGGATGCCGATTTCGCGCTGAAGGAAGTGCACCACACGTTCGAGGATGGCGGTGCTTATGCCCTGCTCGGCCCGTCCGGCTGCGGCAAGACCACGCTGCTCAACATCATTTCGGGATTGCTGCATCCCTCGCATGGCCAGCTGCTGTTCAACGGCAGGGACGTGACCAATCTGTCGACCCAAGAGCGCAACATTGCCCAGGTCTTCCAGTTCCCGGTGATCTACGACACGATGACCGTCTACGACAATCTGGCATTCCCGCTGCGCAATCGCGGCGTGCCGGAGGCCGACGTCGACCGCAAGGTGCGCGAGACGCTGGAGATGACCGGGCTGGCCGACATGGCCAAACGAAAGGCGCGCGGACTGACCGCCGACCAGAAGCAGAAAATCTCGCTCGGACGCGGGCTGGTGCGGTCCGACGTCAATGCCATCCTGTTCGACGAACCTTTGACCGTCATCGACCCGCATATGAAATGGGTGCTGCGCTCGCAGTTGAAGCAGCTTCACCGCCGCTTCGGCTACACCATGGTCTATGTCACGCACGACCAGACCGAGGCGTTGACCTTCGCCGACAGGGTGGTCGTCATGTATGACGGCGAAATCGTGCAGATCGGCACACCGGCGGAGCTGTTCGAGCGCCCGCGCCACACCTTTGTCGGCTATTTCATCGGCTCGCCCGGCATGAATGTCATGCCGGTGGCGATCGACGGCAAGACCGCGAAGCTGGGCTCGCAGCAGATCGAACTGCCGGGCGTGCCCAAGGCGGGCGGCGGCGCCATCGAGCTCGGCATCCGTCCCGAATATGTGCGCCTGGGCAGCCAAGGCATGGCCGTCCGGGTCAGCAAGGTCGAGGACGTCGGCCGCCACAAGGTGGTCCGTGCCAATCTCGAAGGGCGCGAGATCGCCGCCGTCATCGGCGAGGACGAGACAGTTCCGGCCGATCCGAAGGTGCGGTTCGACCCGGCCGGCATCAACATCTATGCCGATTCCTGGCGCGTCGAGATGGGAGCCTGAAGTGGAAAAGACCTGGAACAACAGAGCCTGGTTCCTGGTGCTGCCGGTGCTGCTGCTGGTGGCGTTCTCGGCGGTCATACCGCTGATGACGGTCGTCAATTATTCGGTGCAGGACACTTTCGGCAATAATGTCTTCTTCTGGGCCGGCACCGAGTGGTTCGAGGAACTGCTTTCCTCCAGTCGCTTCTGGCAGGCGATGATCCGCAACCTTGTCTTCTCCTTCATCATCCTGGCGATCGAAGTGCCGCTCGGCATCTTCATTGCGCTCAATATGCCGAAGAAGGGTTGGGGCGTGCCTGTTTGCCTTGTTTTGATGGCGTTGCCGCTGCTGATCCCATGGAACGTCGTCGGCACCATCTGGCAGGTGTTCGGGCGCAACGACATTGGCCTGCTCGGCTATTACGTCAACGCGCTCGGCATCGACTATAATTATGTGCAAGACCCTTATGACGCCTGGGTCACGGTCATCATCATGGACGTCTGGCATTGGACCAGCCTCGTCGTTCTGCTCTGCTACGCCGGCCTGGTCTCGATCCCGGATGCCTTTTATCAGGCGGCCAAGATCGACGGCGCCTCACGCTGGGCGGTGTTCCGTTACATCCAGCTGCCGAAGATGAACCGCGTGCTGCTGATCGCCGTGCTGCTGCGCTTTATGGATAGCTTCATGATCTACACCGAACCGTTCGTGGTGACCGGCGGCGGACCCGGCAACTCGACGACCTTTCTTTCGATCGATCTCGTCAAGACGGCGCTCGGCCAGTTCGACCTCGGCCCGGCGGCGGCGATGTCGCTGGTCTACTTCCTTATCGTCCTGCTGTTGTCGTGGGTGTTCTACACCGTGATGACCAATTACGACGCGGAGCGTTGAGATGAGCCGCACCGAAGAGAGAGCCGATAGGGTGAGCGAGACGACGGCTTCGGAAGGGCTCGCCAGCGCGCTGCGGCAGGACGAGATCGCACGGCTGATGCGCCGTCGCGGCGAGGAGTCGCGCTGGTGGTGGATCGTGCCGACGCTCTACATCGTCGTTCTGCTTTTGCCGATCTACTGGCTCATCAATATGAGCTTCAAGACCAATGGCGAGATCGTCTCGTCGCTGACGCTCTACCCGCACGCGCCGACATTGGCGAATTACCGCACCATCTTCACCGACGCGTCCTGGTATTCTGGCTACATCAACTCGATCACCTATGTGGTTATGAACATGGTGATTTCGGTGGCTGCGGCACTGCCTGCTGCCTATGCCTTTTCGCGCTATCGCTTCCTCGGCGACAAGCACCTGTTCTTCTGGCTGCTGACCAACCGCATGGCGCCGCCGGCGGTGTTCGCGCTGCCATTCTTCCAGCTTTATTCGGCCTTCGGCCTTATCGATACCCATATCGCCGTGGCTCTGGCGCATTGCCTGTTCAACGTGCCGCTGGCGGTGTGGATCCTAGAAGGTTTCATGTCGGGCGTGCCCAAGGAGATCGATGAGACCGCCTATATCGACGGCTATTCGTTCCCGCGCTTCTTCATCAAGATCTTCATGCCGCTGATTGCGAGCGGCATCGGCGTGGCGTGCTTCTTCTGCTTCATGTTCTCGTGGGTCGAGCTGCTGATCGCCCGCACGCTGACGACCACGGACGCCAAGCCGATCGCCGCGACCATGACCCGCACCGTTTCGGCCGCCGGCATGGATTGGGGGCTGCTCGCCGCAGCCGGCGTGCTGACGCTGATCCCGGGCGCGCTCGTCATCTGGTTTGTGCGCAACTACATCGCCAAGGGCTTTGCCCTGGGGAGGGTATGATGGAGCAGGTCGACAGAAGCCCATGGTGGTGGGCCGTGCTGTTTCTCGCCCTGGTCGTCGTGGCCTGGGTGGCACTTCAAATCGATTTCGTGGCAATAACGGTAGGCTTCAGCGATCCGGCCAATATCCGCCTGTGGGGATTTAACCTCTCGTCCAATCTCGATTTTTCGTGGATGGCCTGGACGTGGCCGACCGCGGCCTTCTTTGGAACCATCTTTCTGCTGCTTTGCGGCATGGCGGTGTGGGAATACGTCTCGCCGGGCGGCAATCCGCGCGTCGGCGTGCTGCGCTTCGAAACGACACGCGGCGACCGCCTGTTCCTGTCGCTGCTTGGCAGCGCCTTTATCCATCTCGCTTGGCTGGGTCTAGTCGGACCCAATCTGTGGTGGGCTCTCGCTCTCTCCGTGGTCTACGCCGTCGGCGTGTTCCGCTACGTATAGAGGGGGAAACTGTTGGAACGGCGGCGTGCCGGCCGCCGATCCAGATCGCACTTTGAACTTTAACAGTGGAGGAAATACATGCGACGGCAATTCTTGACATCAACAACTGCGCTTGTCCTGTTGCTCGGGGCAAGCAATGCCTATGCCGGAATGGACGAGGCCAAGGCCTTCCTCGATAAGGAAATCGGGCCCCTTTCGACGCTTTCGCGCGCCGACCAGGAAGCCGAGATGCAATGGTTCATCGATGCCGCGAAACCTTTCGCCGGCATGGATATCAAGGTGGTTTCCGAAACCATCGCCACGCATCAGTATGAATCGCAGGTGCTCGCGCCGGCCTTTACGGCCATCACCGGCATCAAGGTTACGCATGACGTCATCCAGGAAGGCGACGTCGTCGAGAAGATCCAGACCCAGATGCAGACCGGCCAGAACCTCTATGACGGCTGGGTCAACGATTCGGATCTGATCGGCACGCACTGGCGCTACCAGCAGGTGCGCAACCTGACCGACTGGATGGCAGGCGACGGCAAGGATGTCACCAACCCGAATCTCGACCTGAAGGATTTCATCGGCACCTCGTTCACCACCGCGCCCGACAAGAAACTCTACCAGCTTCCCGACCAGCAGTTCGCGAATCTCTACTGGTTCCGTTACGACTGGTTCAACGACGAGAAGAACAAGGCGGACTTCAAGGCCAAATACGGCTACGACCTCGGCGTGCCGGTCAATTGGTCGGCCTATGAGGACATCGCCGAGTTCTTCACCGGCCGCGAGATCGATGGCAAGAAGGTCTACGGCCATATGGATTATGGCAAGAAGGACCCGTCGCTCGGCTGGCGGTTCACCGACGCCTGGCTGTCGATGGCCGGCAATGGCGACAAGGGCATTCCAAACGGTCTGCCCGTCGACGAATGGGGCATCAAGGTCGATGAGAATTCGCGTCCGGTCGGTTCCTGCACGGCGCGCGGCGGCGACACCAATGGTCCGGCTTCCGTCTACGCCATCCAGAAGTACCTCGATTGGCTGAAGGCCTATGCACCGGCGGAAGCCCAGGGCATGACCTTCTCCGAGTCAGGGCCGGTGCCGGCGCAAGGCGCGGTTGCCCAGCAGATCTTCTGGTATACCGCCTTCACCGCCAGCATGGTCGACGCCAGCGCCAAGGCGGTGCTGAACGACGACGGCACGCCGAAGTGGCGCATGGCGCCGTCGCCGCATGGCGTCTACTGGAAGGACGGCATGAAGCTCGGCTATCAGGACGTCGGTTCCTGGACGCTGATGAAGTCGACGCCGACCGACCGCGCCAAGGCCGCTTGGCTGTACGCGCAGTTCGTCACCTCGAAGACGGTCGACGTGAAGAAGAGCCATGTCGGCCTGACCTTCATCCGCGAGAGCACGATCCACGACAAGAGCTTCACCGAACGTGCGCCAAAGCTCGGCGGCTTGATCGAGTTCTACCGCTCGCCGGCGCGCGTCCAGTGGTCGCCGACCGGCACCAACGTGCCGGACTATCCGAAGCTGGCACAGCTCTGGTGGCAGGCGATCGGCGATGCTTCGTCGGGTGCCAAGAGCGCGCAGGAAGCAATGGACTCGCTCTGCGCCGAGCAGGAAAAGGTGATGAGCCGCATCGAGAAGTCGGGCGTCCAGGGCGATATCGGCCCGAAGATGGCCGAAGAGCATGACCTCGCCTATTGGAACGCCGACGCGGTCAAGAAGGGCAATCTCGCTCCTCAGCTCAAGATCGAGAACGAGAAGGAAAAGCCGGTCACCATCAACTACGACGAGCTGGTGAAGAGCTGGCAGCAATAGGACCGTTTGATGCGGGCGTTCGCGCCCGCATCGCCATACTCAGGGGAGGCGGCATGTTGCCGTCTCCCCTGTTTGCGTGAACGGCTCCGCGCCATCTGGCGTCGAGACACCGTTGCACCTTGAATTCGCTTCGACGGGAGAGAGAATGACCGGATATATCCTTGCAATCGACCAGGGGACGACATCGAGCCGGGCGATCCTGTTCGACGACAAGATGAAGGTCGTCGGCAGCGGGCAAAAGGAATTCACCCAATATTATCCGGCCTCCGGCTGGGTCGAGCACGATCCCGAAGAGATATGGGCAAGTGTCGTGGAAACGGTGAAGGCCGCACTGAAGACAGCCGGCCGCAACGCGGCGGAAGTCGCCGCGATCGGCATCACCAACCAGCGCGAAACCGTCGTCATCTGGGACAAGGAGACCGGCAAGCCGATCCACAACGCGATTGTCTGGCAGGACCGCCGCACCGCGCCGCTATGCCAGAAACTGAAGCAGCTGGGGCTGGAGAAGAAGTTCACGAAAAAGACCGGCCTGCTGCTCGATCCCTATTTCTCCGGCACCAAGATCGCCTGGATGCTGGACAAGGTGAAGGGCGCCAGAAAACGCGCCGAGAAGTGCGAACTGCTGGCTGGCACCATCGACAGTTTCCTGATTTGGCGCCTGACTGGCGGCAAGGTCCACGCCACTGACGCCACCAATGCCTCGCGCACACTGGTCTACAACATCGAACAAAACGCCTGGGATGACGAGCTGCTGGCCATACTCGGCATACCTGCAAGAATGCTGCCGCAGGTGAAAGATTGTGCCGATGATTTTGGAATCACAGACAAAAGCCTGTTTGGTGCAGAGATCAGAATCCTCGGTGTGGCCGGCGACCAGCATGCGGCGGCGATCGGCCAGGCCTGTTTCGAGCCAGGCATGATGAAATCTACCTACGGCACCGGTTGCTTCGCACTGCTCAACACCGGCAGCGATCTAGTGCGTTCGAAGAACCGGCTTTTGACCACCATCGCCTACAGGCTGAACGGCAAGACCACCTATGCACTGGAGGGCTCGATCTTTATCGCCGGCGCCGCCGTGCAGTGGCTGCGGGACGGCATCAAGGTGATCGGCAAGGCCGAGCAGAGCGGCAAATTGGCGGCGGACGCCGATCCGACGCAGAACGTCTATCTGGTGCCGGCTTTCGTCGGGCTCGGCGCACCGCACTGGGATGCCGAGGCGCGCGGCGCCATCTTCGGGCTG
The DNA here is from genome assembly GCF_040322255.1 of Mesorhizobium sp. M0166. NCBI lineage: Bacteria > Pseudomonadati > Pseudomonadota > Alphaproteobacteria > Hyphomicrobiales > Phyllobacteriaceae > Mesorhizobium > Mesorhizobium sp. M0166. Next base: position 100,397 of record NZ_JAMYTD010000017.1, read on the forward strand.
ACCCGCAATTCGGGGCCGGCGGAATTTGCCCGCGCGGCACTGGAATCCGTTGCGTTCCAAACGCGCGATCTGCTTGACGCCATGCGGAAGGACTGGAAGGGCGCCTCGGTCAAGACCGTGCTCAGGGTCGATGGCGGCATGGTGGCGTCGGACTGGACCATGCAGCGGCTGGCCGACATTCTCGATGCGCCTGTCGACCGGCCGACAATTCTCGAGACGACCGCGCTTGGTGCGGCATGGCTGGCCGGCTCGAAGGCCGGTGTCTGGCCGAAGGCGCGGGAATTCGCCAGGAGTTGGGTGCTCGAGCGCCGGTTCAAGCCGGACATGGATGCTTCGACACGTGCCGCCAAGCTGGCCGGTTGGCGCCACGCTGTGCGCAGGACGCTAAGCGTGCAATAAGCAGGAATGGCACCGGCTTCGCACTCATGAAAAACCCGCGCCGTTTCGGGCGCGGGCTTGTAGCCTCTAATCAAACACTCAGTAAGGCGACCGGCACTGCCGACGCGGACCGTAGTTGGGCTGATACGTATTGTCGGAGGCACGATAGCTTCGATAATGGTCGTAGCACCACTGCACGTGTGCATCGCCACGATAGACACGATTCTGGTTGACAATCGCGCCGGTGATCAGCGCTCCGGTAGCAAACGCGGCCAGCGGGAACCAGAAGTCGCCGTGGCGGCGGTAGCCCGGACGGTAGTAGCGATAGCCGCGATGGCCACGCCAGTACATGCCGTCGTCACGCGAAAAATTGCGGCGGAAATCGCGACGCGAGAAATCGCGATTGAAATTCCGGTGCCTCCGCCACGGCTCGTACTGGATAGTCTGGACATTCGAGGTGAGCCCCTGGGCAGGGGGCGCATAGCTGGGCTGAGCGTTGACTGGCACGATCTCCGCGGCAGCGAATGAGATCGAAAGGGTGGTCGCCAGCAGGCCCGACATGATCCTATTCATGATCTTCTCCTTGAAACGCGTGTCCCTTGTCGCGGAAAAACGGGCAGGCTGCGCAAATTGTTCCGCCAAAAATCCCAAGTTGCTGATCTGTAAAGGTTCTCCCGATTGGTTGCTTGCGCTTGTCCCGCAAAGCACGAGCTTCGGCCTTGCGCCAGAGGGAGGCAGTTCCGTCAATGCCTAAGCGGACCGCACGGCATGATGACACAGCAGGAAAGTCCGGTTTGGGAGCCGTCTTTTTCCGGTTGACCGGCAGAGGCACTCTCCCTATGTTCCGCGCAATTTCGAGGGCGGCCTTTCTGAGCCCGCGGGAGCGCGTAGCTCAGCCGGTAGAGCAACTGACTTTTAATCAGTAGGTCATGGGTTCGAATCCCATCGCGCTCACCAATCCAGATTGTGTACGGCCCGGAGACATGGGTAACAGTTTGTACTTAAACCTCGTGCCGAACGCATGCGGTGGCCTTAGCCGCCCGCGCCATCGTCCATCATCGTGCCGGTGAGCGCCTCATAAGCTCTGCTGCATAGCTGTGAATGCGGACAATCCTTCACGATAAGCACTGGCACCACGGTAAGAACCGCTGCGGCAAGGATTTGTAGGCAAAGACCGACGGCGCTTACCTTCCTGCCGAACACACCGGCCAGGAAAAAGTAGAGACCCTGGGCCATGCAGGCTGCCGCCAGAATGCCCAGAAGCGTGCTGGTCGCTCTTGCGAAGGGCGTTATGTAGCCGTCGGGAAACCCAGCATGCCGAGATCCATCGACCATTGCAGCGCCAGCATGAGGCTCAGCGCTGACCAGACAAGGGTCGTCGTACGAGCGAACAGCGTCTGCTTTGGTTTGTTGCTCGGATCGGGCCATCGGGATCACGTCGGAATTGCTTGCCGGGGCATGCGCAAGCTCTCGGTCAGATCAGCGAGACGTTGCCGCCGGCATGGCGTTCGAGCCGGCCGGCTAGGTCGAGCTCCAGCAGCACCATGAACACTTGGGCGGGATGCAGGCCGGTGTGGCGGATGATCTCGTCCACTGCTACCGGCGTCGGGCCGAGCGCCTCAACGACGCGGTCGCGGTCGTCCTCGCGCGGCGGCGGTGTTGCCGAAAAGTCGGGCGGCTCTTCAAGCGGCGATGTCCTTGGCGCCCAGTCGCCGACCAGCGGCGCGATCGCACTGGTGACATCGGCGGCCTCGGTCACAAGGGTGGCGCCATCCTTGAGCAGGCCATTGGTGCCGGCGGCGCGCGGATCGAGCGGCGAACCGGGAACGGCGAAGACCAGGCGGCCCATCTCGCCCGCCAGCCGGGCGCTGATCAGCGAGCCGGAGCGCTGTGCGGCCTCGACCACCACCAATCCCAATGCAGCGCCGGCGACGAGCCGGTTGCGGCGCGGAAAATCCTGTGCGCGCGGCTGCCAGCCAAACGGCATTTCGGAGATGATGGCGCCACCGCGCTCGGCGATCTCGTCGCACAGGCCGGCATTTTCGGGCGGGTAGGGCAAATCGAGGCCGCCGGCGAGCACGCCGAGCGTGCCGGTCGAAAGGCGGCCCTGGGGCGCGGCCGTATCGATGCCGCGCGCCAAACCGGAGACGATGCCATAGCCGTCACGGCCAAGGTCCGTCGCCAGCGTCCGCGCCATCTTGATGCCGGCCAGCGATGCGTTGCGCGCGCCGACGATGGCGACCGCTGGCAAGCGGAACACCGCGCTATTGCCCTTGACCGCAAGCAGCGGCGGCGGATGATCCATGCTTTTCATCAGCGGCGGATAATCCGCCTCGCCGATGCCGACGAAACGGGCGCCGGCCCGCCGGGCCGTCTCCAGCTCGGCCTCGGCCTCCGCAATGGACGGGATGCGGACGACTTTTTTGGCGCCACCCGAAATCATCAGCTCGGGCAGCATCGATAACGCTGCTTCGGCCGAACCGAACCGGTTGATCAGGTCGCGAAAGGAAGCCGGGCCGACATTCGGCGTGCGGATCAACGAAGCCAGCTCAGCCGCTGCCGGTCGCTGAGGCGCGGCCCGGCGTCGGGCTCGCTCACTCCTTGGCCCCGATCTTACCCTCGGTGCCGGCAAGCAGCCGCGCAATGTTGGCGCGGTGCTTTACGATGACGATGAGGCTCATCGCCGCAAAAAGCCCGGCAATCTGCTGCGTGCTCAGGAAATACAGGGCTACGGGCACGACGACCGCTGCCGTCAGTGCCGCAAGCGAGGAGAAGCGGAACAGGATGGCCACCGCCAGCCAGACGACGGCGAAGATCAGCGCCACCTGCCAGGCAAGGCCGATAAGCACGCCAAGGTAAGTGGCGACGCCCTTGCCGCCCTTGAAGCCGAGCCAGACCGGAAAGAGATGACCTAAAAACGCGCCGAACCCGGCCCAAAGTCCGAGTTCGGGCGCAAAGCGGCCTGCGATCAACACCGCCGCGGTGCCCTTCAGCGCATCGAGCAGAAGTGTGGCCGCGGCCAAGCTCTTGTTGCCGGTGCGCAGCACGTTGGTGGCGCCGATGTTGCCGGAGCCTATGTTGCGCACGTCGCCGAGGCCGGCGGCACGGGTGATCAGCAGGCCAAACGGGATCGAGCCGAGAAGATAGCCGAACACCAATGCCAAGACGGGACTGTAAGCCATTGTTCCCCCGAACTTTCCTTGGCTAAGCGGATTCTAAGGCGTGACGCCTGTTTTCGTCCTACGCCGAAAACACTGTGCGGCCCGCCACCATCGTTTGCAAGACCTTGCCTTGCAGTCGCGCGCCTTCGAAACAGGTGTTTTTCGAGCGTGAGCGGATGCCGCTCTCGCTGACGACCCATGGTTCGTCCAGATCGATGAGCGCAAGGTCGGCCAATGCCCCCGGTTTCAGCGTGCCGCCGGGCAGTCCGAACAATCTTGCCGGCGCGGTCGACAGTGTCTCGACCAGCCGGAGCAGCGTCACGTCGCCATTGTGATACAGCCGCAGCGCTGCGCCCAATAATGTTTCCAGCCCGATGGCGCCGGCCGCGGCATCGGCAAAGGGCAGGCGCTTGGTGTCGACGTCCTGCGGGTCGTGCGAGGAGACGATGAGGTCGATGGTGCCGTCCTTGACCGCCTCGATCATCGCCAGCCGGTCTTCCTCGGCGCGCAGCGGCGGCGTCAGCCGGAAGAAGGTGCGGTACTCGCCGACATCGTTCTCGTTGAGTGACAAATTGTGGATCGACACGCCTGATGTGACATTGGCGCCATCGGCTTTCGCGCGCGCTACCGCGCTTGCCGCCATAGCCGTCGAGATCTTGGCAGCGTGATAGGCGCCGCCGGTCAGCCGAGCCAATGCGAGATCGCGCTCCAGGGGGATCGATTCGGCTTCGCGCGGAATGCCGGCAAGGCCAAGCCAGCTTGCGTAAAGGCCTTCGTTCATGACGCCGGCCGAAGCGAGGTCGGCGTCCTGGGTTTCATGCGCGATGACGCCGCCGAAATCGCGCGCATAGGTCAGCGCGCGGCGCATCACCAGCGCGCTGGCAATAGAATGGCGGCCGTCGGTGAAGGCGACCGCTCCAGCCTCGCGCAGCAGGCCGAATTCGGTCATCTCGCGGCCTTCCAGCCCCTTGGTGATCGCTGCCGCCGGAAAGATGTTGACGATTGCGGTGTCCTTGGCGGTGCGCAGCACGAACTCGACCAATGCGACATTGTCGATCACCGGGTCGGTATCGGGCATCATAACGACTGAGGTGACGCCGCCGGCCGCCGCAGCGATGCTCGCGGAAGCAATGGTTTCGCGGTGTTCGCCGCCCGGTTCGCCGATGAAGACACGCGCATCGATCAGGCCGGGAATGATAGTCTTGCCGGCGCAGTCGATGATGGCGGCGCCTTCGGGCGTGCCCTGGTTCAAGGCCGCCTTGCCGGCCGCAACGATTTTGCGGCCTTCGACTATGACGGTGCCGACCTCATCGATGCCGCGCGACGGGTCGACGATGCGGGCGCGGCTGAAGACCGTTATGCTCATCAGCCGCGGCCCTCGTGGTTTCGACGGGGGTCGAGCAGCGCTTCCATCACCGCCATGCGCACGGCGACGCCCATCTCAACCTGTTCCTGGATGACGCTTTGCGGGCCGTCGGCGATCTCCGAGGCGATCTCGACGCCGCGGTTCATCGGCCCGGGATGCATGACCAGCGCGCCGTCCTTGGCTGCTTTCAGCTTCTCGGCGTCGAGGCCGAAATAGCGGAAATATTCGCGCACCGACGGTACGAAAGCGCCTTCCATGCGTTCGCGCTGCAGGCGCAGCATCATCACCACGTCGGCGTCCTTCAGACCCTCGGCCATCGAGCGGGTGACGATGACGCCCATCTTCTCGATGCCGGCGGGCAAAAGCGTCGAAGGGGCGACGACCCTGACCTGGGCACCAAGCGCGTTGAGCAGAATGATGTTGGAGCGGGCCACGCGCGAATGCAGGATGTCGCCGCAGATCGCCACGATCAGCTTCGACAGCGGACCCTTGGCGCGGCGGATGGTCAGTGCGTCGAGCAGCGCCTGGGTGGGGTGCTCATGGGCGCCGTCGCCGGCGTTGACCACCGAACAGCCGACCTTCTGGGCAAGAAGTGCTGCCGCGCCGGCCGATTGATGGCGGATGATCAATATGTCGGGGCGCATGGCGTTCAGCGTCATTGCGGTATCGATCAGCGTCTCGCCCTTCTTCACCGAAGAGCTCGCCACCGACATGTTCATGACGTCGGCGCCGAGCCGTTTGCCGGCCAGCTCGAATGACGATTGCGTACGCGTCGAGGCTTCGTAGAAGAGATTGATCTGGGTGCGGCCGCGCAGCGTCGATGTCTTCTTGTCCGATTGCCGCGAGATGGCAACGGCCCGGTCCGCCCGGTCGAGCAGAAGCTCGATGTCGGCGGGGGAAAGATCGCGGATGCCCAGAAGATGGCGGTGGGGATAAAGCGGCAGGGACGATGCGTCGGTCATCTCAAGTCGCTGCTATAGGGGGGAGGCTCCGCGGCTGCAAGCACCGGCTTTGGAATGGATTGGTTCTCCCCGGTATTTTCGTCGCGCGCCGCTGGCCATAGGCTATAAACCGCCTTGGCTTTGGATTCGCAGCCTTCAGGTGATAAGGACGAAGCGTGACTGACGACGTGACCAACCAGCCGCCGCCGCTGGCCGGCGGCAACGCCTGGCGGGGCGATCCGTTGCTGATCCAGCTTGCCGAGCGCTTTTCCGATCCGGTGCGCAAGGACCTCGACGGGCTTGGCCGTTTCGTTCTGACCCATGAGGCGCAGGAACTGGCCCGTCTTGCCAATGTCGAGACGCCGAAGCTCAGGACCCACGACCGCCAGGGCCGGCGCATCGACCAGGTCGAGTTCCATCCCGCCTATCACGCGCTCATGCGCCGCTCTGTTGCCAACGGGCTGCATTCGTCGGTCTGGGAGAATGGCGACGCCGAGATCGGCCGACGCCACCAGGTGCGCGCTGCACGCTTTTACCTCACGGCTGAGCTCGAGACCGGACATCTCTGCCCGATCACCATGACCAGCGCTTCGCTGGCAGCGCTGATGGCCAGCCCGAAGCTGTTTCGCGAGTGGGCGCCTCGGGTGACGACGCGCAAATACGATCAAAGCCAAAAGCCTCCGGTCGAAAAAGCCGGGCTGACACTCGGCATGGGCATGACCGAGAAGCAAGGCGGCACCGATGTCCGTGCCAACGTCACCAGGGCCGAGCGCGCCGGCAGCGGGTTTTATCGCCTGACCGGCCACAAATGGTTCATGTCGGCGCCGATGTCGGATGCCTTCCTGGTGCTCGGACAGGTGCCGGAGGGACTGTCATGCTTTCTCGTGCCCCGCTTGCTCGGCGACGGATCTGGCAACGGCTTCCGTTTTCAACGGCTGAAGGACAAGCTCGGCAATCGATCCAACGCCTCGTCGGAGGTGGAATTCGTCAATGCCATCGGCGAGATGGTCGGCGAGCCCGGCGCCGGCGTGAAGACGATCATGGACATGGTAACCCTGACGCGGCTCGACTGTGCCGTCGCCTCGTCGGCGATCATGCGGGCCGGACTGGCCGAGGCCGTCCACCACACGCGCAACCGCAAGGTGTTTGGAACCAATCTGATCGAGCAGCCGCTGATGCAGCGTGTGCTGGCCGATATGGCGCTCGACGTTGCCGCCGCTACCGCGCTGTCGTTCCGGCTGGCGCGCTCCTTCGACGAGGCGGCCGGCGACCGCGGCGAGGCGGCCTTCGCCCGCGCCATGACGCCGGTGGTCAAATACTGGGTCTGCAAGATTGCGCCGCCGCTGCTCTATGAAGCGATGGAGTGCCTCGGCGGCAATGGCTATGTCGAGGAGGGACCGCTCGCCCGCTACTATCGCGAAGCTCCGGTCAACGCGATCTGGGAAGGTTCAGGCAATGTCATGGCGCTCGACGTGTTGCGCGTGCTCGGCCGCGCGCCAGGCCTGTTCGACGACGTGCTGGCCGGCATCGACCGCGATCTCGGCGCCGGCGGACGCGGCACCGTCGGCGTGCTCAAGGCGGCAATGCAGGTCGCAGCAACCGACGAGGGCTCGGCGCGGCTCTTGACCGAGCAATTGGCATTGTCGGCGGCGGCGGCAGAGCTTCGCAGGCTGGGGGCAGGGCGGATCGCCGACGCCTTCGTCGAAACGCGCCTCGCCGGCCAGTGGCGCAATACCTATGGCATGATCGATTCGCGCCATGATGCGCGCATGATCATCGATACGCTCTACCCGCCGATCAACTAAGGGCCGTCGCCCTATTCGCTGCCGCTCTCGCGACCCTGTGGATGGCCGTTAACCTTAACGAATGGTTTCCATTGCGGCGGCCGGTGGCAAAGCCCACTGTTATGGTTAAGGCAAGGATTGTTCAGCTTGAGCGGCTTTGCCCTGCGAAGCAGGAGCGTCATGCGGCATATTCTGAGCTCTTTTCTGGCATTGCATTGGGCGGCCGTTTTCGCCCTGCTGGCGTTCATCTGCATCGACGGGAATCGAGGCGTGGCGACGGCCCTTGGCGTGCTGGGCGTTCCAGTCCAGAACACTCGATTTGCCGATCTCGAAAACGCCGTCGTCGTGGCGCCGCTCGCCGTGGCACTGCTTGTCGTCGCGGTGCTGTTCTGCTGGGCCTTTGTTGAAGCACTGACCAGCGACACGACCAACCCGGATCCGGCCGACAGCGTCGTGCGAATCGCCTTCATCTCCGCCTTGGGCGTGCTGTCGCTGATAGTCATCGGCGGCGCCGCGCAAGGCATCAATGGGCTGTTCATGGTTGTCGCGGTGCAATTGGCGGCACTTCTGGCGTCCTATGTCGCGATGCTCGCCGAGCGGCGGTCGGCCGTTGCCGCGGCAGTTCCCGGAACCGGCGAAATCCGAGCGGCCGCGCATGTCATGGCCAAGGCAGCGGCGCATAATTCCTCGCTTGCCCGCATTTCCGGCCGGCTGGATTCGAGGGATGACCGCTGATGCGCACCTTGTTCGCGCTGTGGGCGGCTCCGCTCCTCTTGTTTTGGGGCTGGTTCTTCCTGTCGCTCAACGACATCAATTTCGGCTATGTCATGCTGAGCCGCCAATTGCACGATCTCGTCTTCCAGCTCTATGGACAGATGCTGGGCGTCGATCCGGCGCTTATTCCGGGCATGGTGGCGAAAGCTTGCGTATTCGACGGGCTGCTGCTGATGGCGTTCTGGGCATTTCGCCGCCGCAAGGCAATTGGCGGCTGGATCACGGCGATGCGCAACCGCTATTTCGACCAGGCATCGACGCCGAGCGCCTGAAGCCGGTCGAGAACGCCCTGGAGGATGAAGGCGGCCGCCGCTGAATCGATCTTGCCGGCGCGTTTCTTGCGGGAAAAATCCATCTCGATCAGCGTCCGCTCGGCCGCCACCGTCGACAGCCTTTCGTCCCAAAAGACGAACGGCAGATCGGTCAATCCAGCCATGTTGCGGACGAAAGCGCGGGATTTTTGGGCGCGCGGGCCTTCCGAGCCGTCCATGTTGATGGGGAGGCCGATCACCACGGCGCCGGCATTTTCCTTCTGTAGCAGAGCGAGCAGCACTGCGGCATCGAGCGAGAATTTTCTGCGCATGATGACAGGGCGCGGGTGCGCGAAGGACAAGCCGCGGTCGGAAACCGCCACGCCGATCGTCTTGTCGCCGAGGTCGAGACCAGCCAGGGTCTTGCCGCCGCCGAGCCGGGCCGGCAACTCTTCGATGGTGATGATGCCCAACGGCTTTTCCTTTGACCGCGACGCCGCACGTCCTATACGCGCAAAGCGTGCGTGGCGCTTTAATTTCGCCGTCGGCGTTCTATCCTCTACCGAAGCAAAAATCGAGGAAAGCATTGATGAAACTGACCTGGTACGGACATTCGGCATTCCGAATTGAAATCGAAGGCGCGAAAATCCTCATCGACCCCTATCTGGTCGGCAATCCGTCATGGACAGGCGGCTGGGAAGGGCCGGCCGAAGGGGTCACGCACGTGTTGCTCACCCATGGCCACAGCGACCACATCAGCGGCGCCATCGAAGTGCTCAAGAAGACCGGCGCGATGCTGGTCGCCAATTTCGAGATTTGCATGTACCTGGTCGGCAAGGGCGTCGGTGACAAGCAGATCAATCCCGGCAATATCGGCGGTACGGTCGATTGCGGCGGCTTCACCACCACCTTCGTTCAGGCCCTGCACTCATCGTCCTTTTCGGGCGAGGGCGGCCAGAATACCTATCTCGGCAATCCGGGTGGGCTCGTCCTGCACTTCCCCGAGGACCAGACGCTTTATCATATGGGCGACACCGACATTTTTTCCGACATGGCGCTGATCAACGAATTGCATGAACCGAAGATCGGCATCGTGCCGATCGGCGACCGCTTCACCATGGGTGGGGCGGTAGCAGCCCTTGCCTGCCAGCGTTTCTTCAAGTTCGAGACCGTCGTTCCCGCCCACTTCGGCACGTTTCCGATGATCGACCAGACCGCCGACAAATTCGTGGCCGGGCTGGACGGATCGGGCGTGAAAGTGGCGTTGCCGAAGATCGGCGAGACGATTACGCTGTAAAGAAAGCTGATCCGGAACGATACGATGCGCTTGAGAAATTCTCTTTGCATTTCCATGCTGGTTGCCGCGTCGCCGGCGCTGGCGGCGGAGGATTTCATCGAGGGCATCTATCTGCAATCGGAGGACCTCTGCGCGCAGGCCAAAAAGGATACGCTGCAGACGGTGATCGAGGGCGGCAATATCGTGCTGTCGGCAAATGGCCTGGAAAGCATCGAATATAATTGTGAATTCCTGCAAATCACCAAAGCGACACGTTCACCAAGCTGGGCGGTGACCGCCATATGCCAGGAGCCGGGCTACGTCTTTCCGGATGTGCTCTCACTGACACAGATGAGCCCGAAGCAGATCGACCTGGTATCGGTTCGGCCTGCCACCGACGAAGGCGAGCAGAGCGGCAACGGCGGCAGTTATTTCCTCTGCGACGGCGTGGCGATGCCATAGGGCAGTTGTCGGCACGATGCATGTTGCGCGGCACGCGCTACGTCGCTATAGCGCTGGTTTTCCCCGAGGCACGAACATGTCCGTTGATATTAAAACCGTGAAGCGCGTTGCGCATCTTGCCCGCATTGCGGTGAGCGAAGAGGATGCAGAGCGCATGACCGGCGAACTGAACGCTATTTTGGGCTTTGTCGAGCAGTTGAACGAGGTCGATGTTTCCGGCGTCGAGCCGATGACCTCGGTCACGCCGATGGCAATGAAAAAGCGCCAGGACATCGTCACCGACGGCGGCAAGGCAGCCGACATCGTCGCTAATGCACCGGCGACCGAAGAGAATTTCTTCCTTGTGCCGAAGGTCGTGGAGTAGCAGGCCGATGGCAATCGAGATCGCCGCGGAGACGCCGCTGCAGGACGACGTGCGCGGGCTGGTCGAGGAGCTCAATGCCACATTGCTGGAGCTGACGCCGCCGGAGCATTGCTACCATTTGACGGTCGAGCAGATGGCGGACCGCGACACGACCGTCTTCATCGCCCGCGATAACGGTCTTGCCATCGGTTGCGGCGCACTGAAGCGCCACGATGCCACGGTGGGCGAGGTCAAGCGTATGTATACGCGACCTTCGCATCGCGGCCGCAAGATCGGCGCAAAGATTGTCGAGCGTATCGAGGCGGCGGCGCGCCAAGACGGGCTTAAGCGTCTGGTGCTGGAGACGGGGGACCGTCATCCCGCCGCCTGGACCGTCTACGAACGCGCCGGTTTTTCGCGCTGCGGCCCGGTACTGGATTATCCCGATTCCGAGTGGTCGGTGTTTTACGAAAAGAGCCTTGCCTGATGAGCGACCTGACCCAGCTGACGATTTCGCAGGCCCGCGCCAAATTGCGTTCCAGGGAGATCACCGCCACCGAAATCACCGAAGCCTATCTATCGGCGATCGAGCGAGCCAATCCGGCGCTCAATGCCTATGTCGTGGTTACCGACGACAAGGCGCGCGACATGGCCAAGGCCTCCGACGCGAAACTGGCCAAGGGCGAGGGCGGGTCGCTCGAGGGTATCCCGCTCGGCATCAAGGATTTGTTCGGCACCGAAGGTGTCCACACCCAAGCCTGCAGCCATGTGCTGGATGGCTTCAAGCCGCGCTATGAATCGACTATCACCGCCAATCTGTGGGCGGATGGCGCCGTCATGCTCGGCAAGCTCAACATGGACGAGTTCGCGATGGGCTCGTCCAACGAGACCTCGTATTACGGGCCCGTCATCAACCCGTGGCGGCGTTCGCGCCTCGACACGGTGGTGATGCCGACGACACATCAGGGCGAGGGCGGCTTCGTTTCGGCGGGCGGCACCAGGACCGCGCGCACGTTGGACAATGCCCAACTGGTGCCGGGCGGTTCGTCCGGTGGCTCTGCATCAGCGGTCTCGGCCTTCCTGTGCGCAGGCGCCACCGCCACCGACACCGGCGGCTCGATCCGCCAGCCCGCCGCCTTCACTGGCACAGTCGGCATCAAGCCGACCTATGGCCGCTGTTCGCGCTGGGGCATCGTTGCCTTCGCCTCGTCGCTCGACCAGGCCGGGCCGATCGCGCGCGACGTACGCGACGCCGCGATCCTGTTGAAGTCGATGGCTTCGGTCGACCCGAAGGATACGACGTCCGTCGACCTGCCAGTGCCGGACTACGAGGCGGCGATCGGCCGCCCGATCAAAGGCATGAAGGTCGGCATTCCAAAGGAATATCGTGTCGACGACATGCCCGCGGAGATCGAGGCGCTGTGGCAGAAAGGCATTGCCTGGCTGAGGGATGCCGGTGCCGAGATCGTCGATATCTCGCTGCCGCACACGAAATACGCGCTGCCGGCCTATTACATTGTGGCGCCCGCCGAAGCTTCGTCCAACCTCGCCCGTTACGACGGCGTCCGCTATGGCTTGCGGGTGCCCGGCAAGGACATTGTCGACATGTATGAAAAGACCCGCGCCGCCGGCTTCGGGCGCGAGGTCAAGCGCCGCATCATGATCGGCACCTATGTGCTTTCCGCCGGCTACTACGATGCCTACTATCTGCAGGCGCAGAAAGTTCGAACCCTGATCAAGCGTGACTTCGAAAACGTGTTTGCCGCAGGCGTCGACGTCATCCTGACGCCGGCAACGCCGTCCGCCGCCTTCGGCATCGCCGACGAGGACATGGCCGCCGACCCGGTCAAGATGTATCTCAACGACATCTTTACGGTGACGGTGAACATGGCCGGCCTGCCCGGCATAGCGGTTCCGGCCGGGCTCGACGCCAAGGGGCTGCCGCTCGGCCTGCAGCTGATCGGCCGGCCCTTCGACGAGGAAACGCTGTTCCAGACCGCCCATGTCATCGAACAGGCGGCCGGCACATTTCAGCCGGAAAAATGGTGGTAGGATCGTTTCTCATCGGAGGGGGTGAGGGATGTTCTTCTATGTCTCCAAGGTTATCGGGTTCTTCGTCGAGCCGTTGAATCTCGCGATCTTTCTGCTGCTGGCGGGGATGGTCGCGGCGATGCTCGGGCGGCGACGGTTGGCGACCGCCGGCAGCACTCTTGCCTTCCTCATCCTTGTTGTTTCGACATGGAGCCCGCTCGGACCCATGATGCTCAATCCGCTGGAGGAGCGCTTCCCCAGGCCGCCGCTGCCGGAAAAGGTTGACGGTATCATCGTGCTTGGCGGCAGTCTGGATGGCGCCGTCAATCTGGTGCGTGGCGGCTATGAAATGAACGCCAGCGGCGACCGGATGGTCGAGGCTGCCGTGCTGGCGCGGCGGTTTCCGACAGCGAAAGTCGTTATCTCCGGTGGCAGCGTCGAAACGTTCCGCGGCGGCGAAGGCGATGCAGATACTGCGCCGCGTCTTTTTGCCGCTTTCGGCGTGGCGGCCGATCGGCTGATCCTCGAGAACAAATCCCGCAGCACCTACGAGAATGCTGTCTTCACCAGGGAACTGGTGACGCCGAAACCGGGGGAGACATGGCTGCTGGTGACCTCGGCCTTCCACATGCCACGCGCCAAGGCGCTGTTCGACAAAGCTGGCTTTTCGACCGTTCCGTGGCCGGTCGACTATCGCACCTCCGGCAGGGAAAGCATCGGCACCTTGCCTTATCCCGGCGACTGGCTGGAGGTCACCACTGTTGCGATCCGCGAATGGATTGGGCTCACCGCCTATTGGCTGTCGGGCCGCATCGATCGGCCTTTTCCCGGACCGGGCGGCTGACCGAGCACCGCCTGCCGCGCCGCCGAGAAAAACTGGCGGCGCACCAGTACCGCCAGAAGCAGCAGCGTCGATAGCACGAAGACTGTGGGATCGACGAACCAACCGAGATAGCCGATCGAGAAGAACACGCCGCGCAGGCCCGAATTGAAGTGCTTTCCGGCCAGCATGTTCATGCGCGCGGCACGCCACACCGCCGTTTCGGTGACCGGATTGCGCGACGCCTCGCCATGTGGAATCGGCACGGCGCCGATCAGGATCGAGCAATAGTTGAACAGCCGGTAAGCCCAGCCGAACTTGAAGAAGGAAAAGGCCAGGATCAGCACCAGCCCGAACACCTTCGTCTGGAAGGCCGCGCGTGAGGACGTGGCGCCAAACGGCAGGTCGCTCAGTACGGTCAGAACCTGATCCGAGGCGCCGAGCAGGGCAAAACAGCCGCCGATCGCAATCAGCGAACTGGAGGCAAAGAAGGCGGTCCCCTGTTGCAGGCCGCTCATGATAGCGGTGTCGACGATGCGGATCTCGCGTTCGGCCATGGTCCGCATCCAGGCCTCGCGCTGCGCGTTCATCGCCCTCGTCAGCGACATGCGGCTGACCAGCATTCCGTCGGCGGCGAGCGTATGCAGCACCCACGCGGCAAGGAAGAACCCCAGCGCGGCAAGATCGGCCGTCGATAGATGAAAGGAATCGCTCATGCATTGCTTTTACCACAGGCGGCGCTAACGCTTCGATGGCCTAAGCTGGAATGTCGCTGCCGGAGCAAACAAGGTCGGCAGGCGCAGCGCCGCGGTCCTTAAAACAGCGGAAAACATCATGGGAATTCCTATATGTAGACCTCAACAGGGTCCCAGGAGAAAACGCCCACGTGTTCCTTTCGGTTTTCGACTTGTTCAAGATCGGCATTGGCCCATCGAGTTCGCACACGATGGGGCCGATGACGGCTGCGCGGCGGTTTCTCGACGAGATTGCGGGAGACGACTGGCCGCGCCCGGCCGGCGCCAAGGTCGACCGGATCGCGGCCAGCCTGCATGGCTCGCTCGCCTATACCGGCATCGGCCATGGCTCCGATCGTGCCGTGGTGCTCGGCCTCGCCGGCCAGACGCCGCAGACGGTGGATCCCGACCAGGCGGACGGCATCGTCGCTCGCATCGCCGCCGAGAAGCGGATTTCGCCGCCCGGCCATCCGTCCTATCGTTTCGACCCGGCAACGGATCTTGTGCTGGATCGCAAGACGCCGCTGCCGGGTCACGCCAACGGCATGGCCTTCTCTGCCTATGATGCCGGTGACCGGTTGCTGCTGAGGCGCGTCTATTATTCGATCGGCGGCGGCTTCGTAGTGTCCGAGGAAGAACTGCAGCGGATGAAAGCAAGGGGCTCGGCGACAACCGAAGGCAAGAAGGTTCCGTATCCGTTCAAGAATGCCGTCGAAATGCTATCGATGGCAGCAAAAAGCGGGCTTTCCATTGCCGAGATGAAGCGCGTCAACGAGGAGACGCAGATGTCGCGCGGGGAGCTCGACGCCGGCCTCGACGGCATCTGGAGCGCCATGAAGGGCTGCATCGAGCGCGGCCTGTCGCAAGACGGCATCATGCCGGGCGGACTGAAGGTGCGCCGCCGCGCCCGGATGCTGCACGACAAGCTGCAGGAGCAATGGCAGCAGAACCGGCCCAACCCGCTGCTCGCCAACGACTGGCTGTCGATCTATGCGATGGCGGTCAATGAGGAGAATGCCGCCGGCGGACGTGTCGTCACCGCGCCAACCAATGGGGCGGCCGGCACCCTGCCCGCAGTGCTGCGCTACTGGTTGCATTTTCATCCCGAAGCCGACCAGCCCAGCATCCGCGATTTCCTGCTGACGGCGGCGGCCGTGGGCGGCATCATCAAAACCAATGCTTCGATCTCGGGGGCGGAAGTCGGCTGCCAGGGCGAGGTCGGTTCGGCTTCGGCAATGGCTGCGGCGGGATTGTGCGCCGTCATGGGCGGCACGCCCGAGCAGGTCGAGAACGCTGCCGAGATCGCGCTGGAACATCATCTCGGCATGACCTGCGATCCGGTCGGCGGCCTGGTGCAGGTGCCGTGTATCGAGCGCAACGCGCTTGGCGCCGTCAAGGCGGTGACCGCCGCTTCGCTGGCCATCAAGGGCGACGGCGTTCATTTCGTGCCGCTCGATGCCGCGATCGAGACGATGCGCCAGACCGGCCTCGACATGAACGAAAAGTACAAGGAAACCAGCCTTGGCGGATTGGCCGTCAATGTCGTGGAGTGCTGAGCGCCATTCTGGGGGCCGGACCACCACTGTGGAGAAGTCGATCAGGCCGTTGACGCGTTCGCGTGCTGGACTAAACCTTAAACGATGTCTCTCAATCTCATAAAGCTTTGCGTCGGCTGTGACAGCGTCGAGGATCTGGAGGAGTGGATCGCCTTCCGTCTCGACGAGCGGCGCCGCGCCGGCGAACCGGCCGAGCACTATCACACCACCCGCATGGTGCCGACACGCGGCGCCGAGATTACCGACGGCGGCTCGCTCTACTGGGTGATCAAGGGCAATGTCCAATGCCGCCAGCTGATCACCGAAATCCGGCCCTTCACCGATGACAAGGGCATCGGCCGTTGCCATCTGATCCTCGATCCCGAGGTCGTGCGAACTGACTGGCAACCGCGCCGTGCATTCCAGGGGTGGCGCTACCTGAAGCAGGCGGACGCGCCGGCCGATCTCGGCAAGGGCAAAGCCGGGCTGATCGAGATGCCGCCGAAGCTCAGGCGTGAGCTTGCCGATCTCGGCCTACTCTGACGCCAAGAAACGCAGCGCCAAGACCACCAGCCGAAGCGCTTGTCCGCAGTTGCCATCATCACCGGTCCTCCAGGTCGCCTCATCTGGGCTTGCAAGCCGGGGAACAACGCCACATCTTGAATGTCATGAGCGACAAGAAGCAGTCCGTGCCTGCAAAGGCCAATCCTGCGCCGGTCGAGTCTCAATCGAGCACCGGCGAAATCGACGCGTTTCTCCGTCAGGCAAGGACGCTCGCTGCATCCGCCACCGGTTCAGGCAGGCTGATCCTGTCCCTTGACGCGACGATGAGCCGCCAGCCGACCTGGGATCTCGCCTGTGCGCTGCAGGCCGAGATGTTCGACGCCGTCGGCAAGGCCGGGGCGCTCAAGGTTCAACTTGTCTATTTTCGCGGCCTTGGCGAGTGCCGCTCCTCCGCATTCGTCACCGATACCGAAGCTCTGAAACAGCTGATGACGCGCATCGACTGCCGCAGCGGCCATACCCAGATCGGCAAGGTGCTCGCCCATGCGCTGAAACAGACGGCGGCGGCCAAGGTCAACGCGCTGGTCTATATCGGCGACGCGATGGAAGAAAACATAGATGATCTGGCCGAAAAGGCCGGCAGCCTCGGTCTGCACGGAGTTCCTGTCTTCGTCTTTCAGGAAGGTCATGATGCCGCTGCGGAAAAGGCGTTCAAGGAAATTGCGCGGCTGTCGAAAGGGGCCTGGTTCCGGTTCGATCGACGGGCTGCCGCAACCTTGGCCGGCCTGCTGTCGTCCGTCGCCGTGTTTGCGACCGGCGGGCTGAAAGCACTGGAGGCCCGGGGCAGGCCGGAGGACCGGCTGATGATCGAGCATATGCGGGGCGGCGGAAACTGATGGGCGCAATTATCGCTTTTGTAGCATTGCTTCTAGTGCTTCTCGGCACGCTCACCATCTTCCTGCGCGCCGATCCGGCGAAGCTTGCAGGCGGCATGAGAACGCTTGGACCTGTGCTGCTCGGGCTGGTCGGCGTCGCCGTGCTGCTGGTCGGGCGCGAGGGCATCGGCGGCTTGATCCTGTCGGCTGCGCTCGCCTGGTACGGCTCCATGCGCATGAATCGGCCGGCAGCCAAACTGGCACCAGGCAAGCGTTCGACAGTTCGTACCGCGGCGCTTGAGATGGAACTCGATCACGATACCGGCGGCCTCGAAGGCCTTGTGCTGGCCGGGCGCCATGAGGGCAAGATGCTTGGCTCGATGGGGCTTGCCGAATTGCAGCAACTCTATCGCGAACTCTCCGGCGATCCGGAGAGCCGCCAATTGCTAGAGACGTATCTTGACGGCAGATTTCCCATCTGGCGCAAAGACGCTGATGCGAATGGTGGCGAAGGGCTGGGTGTTGCGCCAGGTTCTGGCGCCATGACTAAGGAGGAGGCCTACAAGATCCTTGGTCTTGAAGCGGGGGCTGCCGCGGCGGATGTCCGCAAGGCGCACCGCCGCCTGATGCAGCGCCTGCACCCCGATATCGGTGGCACGTCTTTCCTGGCGGCGCGGATCAATGAAGCCAAGGACGTCTTGCTCTCCAATCACAACTAGTCTCCTTCGACGCAGAACTTTCGGGAAAGATATCGTTTCGGGCGCCGCTTACTGCTGGACGGCGTAACACTCGATCTTCTTCTTTTTCAAAGCGTTGCAGGCCTTCCAGGCAGCGGTCTTCGAACCGAAACCACCGAACCGGGCGCGGTAGTAGGTGACGCCGTCCTTGTCGAAGGCGACGGTGAAACCGGAGGCATCGGCCAGAACGGAGGGCGCCTGCTTCGTCGCCTTGTCGAGGAAAGCCTTCGCTTCGGCCTGTTTTGGCGAAGAGGCGACCTGTATTGCCCAGCCGGATGGCACCGATGCCGTGCTGACCGGATCGACCTCTGGCGCCGGTTCGGCATAGGCTGCGGCGACCCGGGCTGTCGCCACATCGTCCACTGTCGCCACGGCCGTCGTCTTGACCCTCTTGGCCTGAACGACCGGAGTGGTTTCTTCAACGACGGGCGCATTTTCCTCGACAAGGGAGGCAACGGCATCGTCGTCCGGCTTACTGTCCGGTGTCGGAGCGTCATGCTTCGGTAAAAGCACCTTGGCCAAGGCTGAAATCGGATTGCCCCCGCTAGCCTTGGCAATCAGCACGCCGCCGCCGCGCGACGACGCCTTCGGCATGTAGTCATTGATCAACCCGGCCATCTGGCTGTCGCGGCTGCCGCCGGACCTGCCGCCCATGACCACCGCTACGATGCGCCGATCGCCATCTGAGACCGAGGAGACCAGATTGTAACCGGAGGCGCGGGTGTATCCGGTCTTGATGCCGTCGACGCCCTTGATGCGTCCGAGCAGCCGGTTGTGGCCGTTGATGCGCTGCCGCCCGTAAAGAAAGGAGCGCTGCGAGAAATAGCCGTAATATTGCGGAAAATGCTCTCTCAGGGCGATGCCGAGCATCGCCATGTCGCGCGCGGTCGTGAACTGGCCGGGATCAGGCAAGCCGTTGGCGTTGCGAAAAACGGTTCCCCTCATGCCCAGAGCGCGCGCCTTGGCGGTCATCATGCGGGCGAAATTGGCTTCATTGCCGCCGAGCATCTCGCCAAGCGCCGTTGCAGAATCGTTTGCCGATTTGGTCACCATCGACAGGATCGCGGTCTCGACCGTGACCGAGCCGCCCCGCTTGACGCCGAGCTTCGTCGGCGGTTCGGCAGCGGCATTGGCCGAGAACACGACCGGGGAATTCTTGCTGATCCTGCCCTTCGCCAACGCCTCGAACGTCAGATAGAGCGTCATCATCTTGGTAAGCGATGCCGGATAGCGCCGGCCATCGGCGTCCGACGAATAAAGCACCTTGCCGGTCTTGGCATCGATGACGATGGCTGCCGACTTGGCCGCCATGGATGAAGCCGCATCCGCGACGACGAAGCTCATCGCCATAGCGAGGATCATGATCGTTTTGAGGGGGGACGCGGATTTGGAAACGAAGCCCGACAACGCCTTACGCACTGATAGTTCCTTTGAATTTCCGTTGCCTTGGAGGCGGCAAAGGGTCCTGCCTCACCTCCGGCCACGCTAACGCGGGCAGCGTTACCAATCCGTTTATGGTAACCGCCGCGTTCACCATTTTCTGCGGGATTGAGCTTCTCTTTATTCGAATCTTAGCGATTACCGGCAGCTCACGATGCGTATTGCCGCGGGAATCTTGACTTTTGTGCACTGCACAATATATTTACACGCATTGCACAACGCGGCCCGGACAAGGCGCGTCTATCGTCCAAAGGCAACCGTTCAAGGGAATGCGTGAAATGACCCAGACCTATGAAGATTTCAGCAAATACGGCAAGGAATTTGCGGACACCGGATTGAAGAGCTTCGCCTCGCTGTCCAAGGGTGCGCAGGCTATCGCCGCCGAGGCGGGCGAGTACACCAAGAAAAGCTTCGAAGCCGGTAGCGCCGCTGTCGAGAAGCTCTTTTCCGCCAAGTCGCTGGACAAGGCGATCGAGATCCAGTCCGACTATGCCAAGCAGTCCTATGAGAGCTTCGTCAGCGAGGCCACCAAGCTTAGCGATCTCTATGCCGAACTCGCCAAGGAAGCCTACAAGCCGTTCGAATCGATCGTCGCCAAGGCGAAGTAAATTCGACGAACGTTCCGAGCCGGCCCTTGGGCTTGCGAAGACAGACCCGGTCGCGAACGCGCGGCCGGGTTTTTTCATGCCAGCTCGAAATTGAGGGCCTGCGGTCTTCACGATTTGAAAAATCGGTCAAGTTTGGCCACCTAGCCATATTGTCAGCTAAACAGAAGGGCTTAAAATCGTCCATCGAACACCTACATGTCGAGCATGCATGAGGATTCGAAAGAGGCAGGACTACGTGACTACAGGTTTGACTGCCACGAGCTACGTGGTGCGAATGCAGAACGGCAGCAACGGCAATGAGGCCGGTCGCGGCACGGCCGTCATCACGCGCACAAAAACCAAGACCAAGAAGCCCAGTCTGTACCGGGTCCTCATTCTTAACGACGACTACACACCCATGGAATTCGTGGTCCACGTGCTGGAGCGCTTTTTCCAGAAGGACCGCGAAGCCGCCACACGCATAATGCTTCATGTTCACAATCATGGGGTGGGCGAGTGCGGGGTCTATACATTCGAGGTGGCCGAGACCAAAGTGTCTCAGGTCATGGATTTCGCCCGACAGAATCAGCATCCGCTGCAATGCGTGATGGAGAAGAAGTGAGGTAACATGCCGGCTTTCTCCCAAGGCCTGGAAAAGGCGCTTCACCAAGCGCTGACGCTCGCCAATGAGCGGCACCATGAATATGCAACCCTTGAACATTTGCTGCTCGCCCTGATCGATGACACCGAGGCGGCCGCCGTCATGCGTGCCTGCAACGTCGATCTCGACGAGTTGAAGCATACGGTCCTCACCTATATCGACACCGAACTCGACAACCTCGTCACCGGCTACGATGAAGATTCCAAGCCGACCGCCGGTTTCCAGCGCGTCATCCAGCGCGCGGTGATCCATGTGCAGTCGTCAGGCCGCGAGGAGGTGTCCGGCGCCAACGTGCTCGTCGCCATCTTCGCTGAGCGTGAGAGCCACGCCGCGTACTTCCTGCAGGAACAGCAGATGACCCGCTACGACGCGGTCAACTATATCTCGCATGGCATTGCCAAGCGCCCCGGCGCTTCCGAGACGCGGACGCCGCGCGGCGCCGACGATGAGCAAGGCAGCCAGAGCGGGGCCGAGCCGCAAGAGGAAGGCGGCAAGAAGAAGCAGCAGCAGGACGCGCTGACTGCCTATTGCGTCAACCTGAACAACAAGGCCAAGGCCGGCAAGATCGATCCATTGATCGGTCGCGAGAGCGAGATCAACCGGACCATCCAGGTGCTGTGCCGCCGCTCCAAGAACAACCCGCTCTATGTCGGTGATCCCGGCGTCGGCAAGACGGCGATCGCCGAGGGCCTCGCCAAGCGCATCGTCGAGGGCGACGTTCCCGAAGTGCTGCACAATGCCACCATCTTCGCGCTCGACATGGGCACGCTGCTGGCCGGCACCCGTTATCGCGGCGATTTCGAGGAGCGGCTCAAGCAGGTCGTCAAGGAGCTCGAGGATTATCCCGGCGCCGTGCTGTTCATCGACGAAATCCACACCGTGATCGGGGCAGGGGCCACCTCCGGCGGCGCCATGGATGCATCGAATCTGTTGAAACCCGCACTGTCGTCAGGCGCCATCCGCTGCATCGGCTCTACCACCTACAAGGAGTTCCGCCAGTTCTTCGAGAAGGACCGCGCGCTGGTGCGGCGCTTCCAGAAGATCGACGTCAACGAGCCGACGGTCGAGGACGCCATCGAGATCATGAAGGGCCTAAAACCCTATTTCGAGGAGTTCCACAAGGTCCGCTACACGAGCGAGGCGATCAAGGCTTCGGTCGAGCTCTCGGCACGTTACATCAACGACCGCAAGCTGCCGGACAAGGCGATCGACGTGATCGACGAGACCGGCGCCTCGCAGATGCTGGTGCCGGAAGCCAAGCGCAAGAAGACCATCGGCATCAAGGAGATCGAAGCGACGATCGCCACCATGGCACGCATCCCCCCGAAGACGGTTTCCGCCGACGACGAGAAGGTGCTGCAAGGCCTCGACATCGAGTTGAAGCGCGTCGTTTACGGCCAGGACACCGCGATCACAGCGCTGACCTCGGCCATCAAGCTGGCGCGGGCCGGCCTGCGCGAACCGGAAAAGCCGATCGGCTCGTACCTGTTCTCGGGCCCGACCGGTGTCGGCAAGACGGAAGTGGCCAAGCAGCTCGCCGCCTCGCTCGGCGTGGAACTGATCCGCTTCGACATGTCGGAATATATGGAACGCCACACCGTTTCGCGGCTGATCGGCGCGCCTCCCGGCTATGTCGGCTTCGACCAGGGCGGGCTTCTGACCGACGGCGTCGACCAGCATCCGCATTGCGTGCTGTTGCTGGACGAAGTCGAGAAGGCGCATCCGGACCTGTTCAACATCCTGTTGCAGGTCATGGACCACGGCAAGCTGACCGACCATAACGGCAAGCAGATCGACTTCCGCAATGTCATCCTGATCATGACCACCAATGCGGGCGCATCCGATGCGCAGCGCGCAGCCATTGGGTTCGGTTCGACCAAGCGCGAAGGCGACGATGTCGAGGCGATCAACCGGCTGTTCACGCCGGAGTTCCGCAACCGTCTCGATGCGATTATTCCGTTCGGCTCGCTGCCGGTGCCGGTCATCCATCAGGTGGTGCAGAAGTTCGTCATGCAGCTGGAAGCGCAGCTTTCCGAGCGTGGCGTGACCTTCGACTTGTCGCAGGATGCAATCGCATGGCTGGCCGACAAAGGCTACGACGAGCGCATGGGCGCCAGGCCGCTTGGCCGTGTCATCCAGGAGCACATCAAGAAGCCGCTGGCCGACGAGGTCCTGTTCGGCAAGCTCAAGAAGGGCGGCACGGTGCGTGTCACCGTCGAGAAGAAGGAAACCGGTGAGACCGGCCTGAAGCTCGAATCGCTCGCCGACGAGGCGCCGGTGAAGCCGAAGAAGGAAGAGCCGGACGACGTGCCGAAGGCCAAGAAGGCCGTGGCGAAGAAGCCCGCCGCGAAAAAGGCGGTGGCGCAGAAGCCGGAGCCGAAAGGCAAGGATGGCGGCAAGCGCAGCCTTGTGCCGCAACTGCCGCGCAAGAACTGACGAACCAGCCAGTAAAAAAGCCCCGGAAACGGGGCTTTTTTTTATGACACCTTCCGGTTATGCACCCGGCGCCCGCCGGAGCGGTTTGCGCCGGTTCAGCTTGCCAGCGCCATCCGTATCTTGCCGGCGTTCTCGGCCAGGACTTCAGGCTTTTCCATCTGTCCGCTGTGCGGCTTCAAGGGAATGCCCTCGAAGCGCGGAATGACATGGACATGGAGGTGGAAAACGGTCTGCCCCGAGGCTGGTTCATTGAACTGCATAACCGTGACGCCATCGGCATCGAAGGCCTTCTTTACGGCCCGCGCAACTTTCTGGACGTGAGCGAAGAGCGGGCCAAGCACCGCCGGATCCGCGTCGAGCAGGTTGCGTGACGGGGCTTTCGGCACCACCAGCGTGTGACCCTGTCCTTGCGGCATCACATCCATGAAGACCATGACCGCGTCATCCTCGTAGACGCGGTGCGAAGGAATTTCTCCGCGCAGGATTTTTGCGAAGATGTTGCTGCTGTCGTAGGTTGCTTCGGCCATGGCGCGCTCCGGTTCTTGGCTCGCTGTCTCGTGTAGCGAAGCTGTTCCGGGCGGGCAAGACGATCGGTCGACATCGGCCGTGCCGGCCCGCTCGGCTGAGCGATTGGGGCTCGCTACTCTACTCCGCCATGTCCTTGCGGAACGGAGTGTGCTCTTCCAGATATTCGCTCATCCGCTCGACTTCGCGCCGCTCGCGCTGGAGGTAGTCGGCCACTGCATTGCGCAGACCTGGATGGGCGATGTAGTGCGCCGAATGCATTGTCACGGGCCGGTAGCCGCGCGCCAGCTTGTGCTCGCCCTGCGCACCGGCTTCAACCACCTTCAGCTTGCGCGAGATGGCGAAATCGATTGCCTGATGGTAGCAGACTTCGAAATGCAGGAATGGGTGGTCTTCGATGCAGCCCCAGTTGCGGCCGTAGAGCGCGTCTGAGCCGATGAAGTTGATGGCGCCGGCAATGTAGCGCCCGTTGCGTTTGGCCATGACCAGCAGGATGTCGTCGGCCATGCGCTCGCCGATCAGCGAGAAGAAAGCGCGGTTGAGGTAGGGCCGGCCCCATTTCCTGCTGCCGGTATCCATGTAGAACGCGAAAAAGTCGTCCCAGGCCTTTTCGGTCAGATCCTTGCCGGTCAGCCAGTCGATCGAGATGCCGTCGGCGAGCGCCTCGCGCCGCTCTTTCTTCATTGCCTTGCGCTTGCGCGAGGCTAACGTCGCGAGAAAATCGTCGTAGCTCGAAAAGCCTTCGTTGAAGAAGTGAAACTGCTGGTCGGTACGATGCAGGAAGCCGGACGCTGCCAATATCCGGACGTCGTCTTCCGGCGCGAAAGTAACATGCGCGGAAGACACGCCCAGCTTATCCGTCACCGCCTTCAGGCCGGCCGCAAGCCCGGCCTTGACGGTAGGGCTGTCCTCGCCCTTGCCGACGAGCAGGCGAGGGCCGGTGACGGGTGTGAACGGCACCGCGCATTGCAGCTTCGGGTAGTAGCGCCCGCCGGCGCGCTCGAATGCGTCCGACCAGCCATGGTCGAATACATATTCGCCCTGGCTGTGCGACTTCAGATAGCAGGGGACCGCCCCGAGCAGCTTGCCTCGGGCGGTTTCCAGCCTGAGGTGATGGCCTTGCCAGCCGGTGCGCCGAACAGCGCAGCCCGAATCTTCCAGCGCGCTCAAAAAAGCGAATGAAACAAGCGGATTGTAGCCGTTTTCTGCATCACCGCGTGTAGTGCCGCCGAGGCTGTCCCATTCAGCGCTGGTAAAGGCGCCGATACCCGCGGCGATGCGGATCGACAGTTCCGCATTCGCCGTTTGTCTTTCGCAGTCGTCCCCTTGATCCATGAGGCTTACTTAAGCTCGCTGCGGACCCATACAAGCCCGCTCAGGCAAGCCGTACCAGATCGGGCTCGAATCCTTCGAACGTCATCTGGTCGGCATATTTGAAGGTCAGATCGACGGCAGGCTGGTCGTGCACGGTCCAGGTGATCACCGGCATGCCGAGTCTTTCTCGCACGAAGGAGACGAACCGGTTCGGCAGGTCGCCGGCGGCGTAGGAGGTAAAGGCGATGTCATGCGCCAGCATGGCGAAATGCGCCTCGATCAGGTGGTTGTCGTTGCCGTAGGCGGTCAACCCGCCGGGTATGCCGGGTGCATGTTTCGCGAACTCGCGGATCAGCCAATGGTCGAACGACATGATCGCGGTCCTGCCCTTGTAATGTTTGAGCATCTTGCCGACGCTTTCGACCAGGCCTTCGTCGTGCCCGGCAGCGCCTTTCAGCTCGATAACCATCGGCACACGGCCGTCGACCAGATCAAGCGCCTGCTGTAGCGTCGGCAAATGGTCAGCGGTGCCGCCGACCGTCAGCGCCGTGATCTCGGCAGCGGTACGCTGCCAGACGAAGCCGTCCTTGCCGGTCAGCCGCCGCAGATCGCCATCGTGGATAATGACGGGGACGCCGTCGGATGACAGGTGCACGTCGCACTCGATCGCATAGCCGCGCTCGGCCGCCGCGGCGAAGGCGGAAAGCGTGTTCTCCCAGCGCGTCTTGTTCATGTCGTGGAGGCCGCGATGGGCGACGGGCCGGGCAGTCAGCCAGGAAAGATCGGTCATGGTCTCAGTCCCGGTCATTCGACTTCGAAGATCGCTTCGATTTCCACTGCGGCATTAAGCGGCAGGGAGGCGGTGCCGACGGCGGAGCGTGCGTGCTTGCCGCGATCGCCGAGCACGGCGGCGAGAAAATCCGAGGCGCCGTTGGCAACCAGATGCTGTTCGACAAAATCCGGTGCCGAGGCGACGAAGACGGTGATCTTCACCAAGCGACGGATTTTCTCGAGATCGCCAAGTGCCGCCTGGGCCTGCGCCAATATGTTGATCGCACAGTATTTTGCGGCTTCCTTGCCGGTCGCGGTGTCGACATCGCGGCCAAGCAGTCCGCTCGCCTGGAGCTTGCCCTCCTTGAGCGGCAACTGCCCGGCGGTGAACAGCAGATTGCCGGTCCGGCAATAGGGCACGTAATTGGCGGCGGGCGCGGCGGCGGCCGGCAGCGTCACGCCGAGATCGCTTAGCCGCTTTTCGATTGTTTCGCTCATGCTATTTCCCTATTGCTTGAAGGTGCCGCGCAGGCCGGGCCGAAATTGCTATTTTTGCCTCGCTTCCGCCACGACTTTTTTTAAGCTGGACCATCTTTCCATGCGGCCTGCCATTAGCCGCGATGATCGGAGCACCCCATGCGCGCAACGCGCCTCGCATTCAACGCCGTTCTCTTGACAGCGGCTTCCTGGGCGGCTCCCGCTTTTGCGGTGCCTGCGCTGCAGGCGCATCGTGCTGTTTACGACATTTCACTCGACAAGGCCTCAGACCGTTCCGGCATTACCGGCATCACCGGCCGGATGGTCTACGAGTTCAACGGCTCGCCTTGCGAGGGCTATACGGTAAAGTTCCGTTTGGTGACCCAGATCGTAACCAGCGACAACACCAGGCTGACCGACCAGCAGATGACCACCTTCGAGGATGCCGAGGGCAAGACCTTCTCCTTCGTGAACAAATCCTTTGTCGACCAGAACCTCGACAAGGAGGTCAAGGGTACCGCGACGAAGGAAGCCAACGGTCTCAAGGTCGATATCGACAAGCCCGAGAAGAGCAGCCTGGAACTTGCGCCGACCCAGTTCCCGACCCAGCAAATGGTCGAAATGATCGGCAAGGCGGAAAAGGGCGAGCGTTTCTACGAAACCAACCTGTTCGACGGCTCTGAGGATGCCAACAAGGTGGTAACCACCACCGTTGTCGTCGGCAAGCAAGCCGATGCCGACAACACCGATCCGGAAGCGCCGGCGCTGGCCAAGCTCGCCACCGACAAATACTGGCCGGTCGACATCGCCTACTTCGATGATGCCGACAAAGGCGGCGAGGAGGTGCCGGAATACCGGATCAGCTTCAAGCTGCACAAGAACGGCATCACGCGCGATCTCGTCATGGACTATGGCGAGTTCTCGATGACCGGCAAACTGGTCAATCTGTCACTATTCGATCAGCCAAAGACCTGCCCGTCGAAATAGGCTCGAACCACCGACAAGCCGCCGGCCGCTATCCGGGATAGTAGCGCTTGATCTTGTGGGGCATGTCGCATCGACTTGAGCATGCCGCAATTGCCAATCAACGTTTTACGACGGTAAGCGCCGCGGGGGAGCAGGTTGAGCAGGATCGACGTTTTTGTGGCGCCGCGGCCCAATGCGACGCTGATCAAGGCCATGACATTCGTCAACCGGATTGTCATGCTGCACGGCATTCCGGGGCTTCGCGACCTGTTGCCATTCAACCGCCTGGCCGGTTTGCGCGGCGTCGCCAATGTCCGTCACATCGATTTTCCGGAGGATGACCGGCAAAGGCTGAAGGCTTGTTGCGGTGCGGGCAAGGCGACGTTCATCACACCCAACCATCCCGAATTCTTTACCGACTGGATGATCGACAAGGAGGTCGTGTCGCGGGTAAGCCCACTGGCGGCATCCTGGGCCACGCACGGCGTCGTCAATGGGCTTGGCCGGCTGATGCAGAAATTCTGGTTGGCCAACAATCTGATCGCGCAAATCCCCGGCAACAGCGCGGCCGCCAAGGAACATTCGGTGGCCTGGGCGCTGAAAGGGCACGGCGTGCTGCTGCATCCCGAAGGCGGTGTCGGCTGGCATGCCAACATCATTGCCCCGCTGCTGCCAGGCGCGGTCGAGATGGGGTTCGAGGCGCTGAAGCGCGGCCGCCTGACGGATCCGGATTTCAAGGTTTGGATCGCGCCCGTGATCTGGAAGCTCGCTTTCACGGGGAATGTCGAGGCGGCGCTGGCAAAGGAATGTGCCTATGTCGAGCACAGCCTGAAGATCGAACGCCGTGCCGCCAATACGCTGCCGGAGCGCGTCCATCATATCTACGCGACGCTGCTATCGCGCGAAGAGGCTGCAAATGGCCTGCGATCAGATGAGCGGGCTTCGTATGACGCACGTCAGAAGGACCTGCTGACCGAACTAGGCCGTCGCCTTGCCGAACTTGTTTCGCTCGACGCCGGCACGCTCGACAATGCCGACCTTTTGCGCCGTTCGCGGCGCTGGCTGCGAGAAAACACAGACGGCACCGGACGGCAGAAGCAGGTCCGAATGCTGGCGGATACAATCCAGCGCCTGCAGCGTGTCGGGTCGTGGGCTTCAGCCAATCCGCGCATCACGCAGGAGGAGATCGCCGAACATTTGAAGCGAATCCGCAACGATTATTGCAAGGGTACGCTGCGCGATACGATCAACCGTTTCGTGCCGCAGCCGGCAGGCCCGCGCCGCGCTCATATCCGTGTACCGGAGCCGCTAGGCTTGCACGCCTATCAAGGCTCCGTCGAGGAGGCACTCGCCGAACTGCACGATCGGATGCAGGAGACCGTCACCAGGACGATGACGCAACTCGAGGCCGGCGGCGGGTTCATTTTCTATGCCAATCCCTTCTATCATCGTTAGCGGTGTGTTGGTCGGCGCAAGATGAAGGAGTGCGGCAAGCCTCATGGCGGTCTATGTCGATGCGGCGATCTGGAAATGGGTCGGCCACCGCTGGTGTCATCTGCTGGCAGACGACACCGACGAGCTGCATCGCTTTGCTGGGCAGCTCGGCATCAAGCGCTCGTCCTACCAAGGGCCGCCGAAGACATCGGCACCGCATTATGACATAACCGGGCTCGAGCGCGACCGCGCAGTGCGGTTAGGCGCCATCGAATGCAGCCGCGAGGAGATCGTCGCCGTTTTCCGGCGTGTGCGCGTGCCGAAGGCGAAGATGCGGCGATGACACCGGTGCGCTGATCGCCGCACGCTGAGCCGCAACACGCCACAACGCTTGCGTTTGTCGCGCTTCCCCTCTATATGCGCGCTCATTCCACACACGGACTTTGGTGTCTGCCCGGGAGAAATCCGGCTGAAACCTCCGGTGGCGTTCGAGGACAAAGTCCAAAAATGCCTGTGTCCGTGGAGGCTAACCGGAAAGGAAATAAGAATGGCTCTGCCTGATTTCAGCATGCGCCAGCTATTGGAAGCTGGCATTCACTTCGGCCACCAGACCCACCGCTGGAACCCGAAAATGGCGCCCTATATCTACGGCGCCCGCAACAACATCCACATCATCGACCTCTCGCAGACGGTGCCTTTGCTGCACCAGGCGCTGAAGCAGGTTTCCGACACTGTTGCCAAGGGCGGCCGCGTGCTGTTCGTCGGCACCAAGCGCCAGGCCTCCGACATCGTCGCCGATGCCGCGCAGCGCTCGGCCCAGTACTATGTCAACTCGCGCTGGCTCGGCGGTATGCTGACAAACTGGAAGACGATCTCGAATTCCATCCAGCGCCTGCGCAAGCTCGACGAAATGCTGGCCGGCGAGGCTCAGGGCCTGACCAAGAAGGAGCGCCTCAACCTCGACCGCGAGCGTGAGAAGCTCGACAAGGCGCTGGGCGGCATCAAGGATATGGGTTCGACGCCCGATTTGATGTTCGTGATCGACACCAACAAGGAAGCGATCGCGATTCTCGAGGCCAAGCGTCTCGGCATCCCGGTCGTTGCCATCATCGATTCCAACTGCGACCCGGACAAGATCGACTTCCCGATCCCCGGCAACGACGACGCGGCCCGCGCCATCCAGCTGTATTGCGATCTGATCGCGAAGGCAGCTATCGACGGCATCGCCCGTCAGCAGGGCGCGCTCGGTGTCGATATCGGCGCATCGGTCGAGGCTCCGGTCGAGCCGGCGCTCGATCAGACCCCGGCCGC
The DNA here is from genome assembly GCF_040322255.1 of Mesorhizobium sp. M0166. Lineage (NCBI taxonomy): Bacteria > Pseudomonadati > Pseudomonadota > Alphaproteobacteria > Hyphomicrobiales > Phyllobacteriaceae > Mesorhizobium > Mesorhizobium sp. M0166. The sequence goes on from NZ_JAMYTD010000017.1 coordinate 130,291, forward strand.
CGAGAGCCCGGCAGCCCAGACGCCGGAAGCATAGTAGCGAAGGCCGGCTGCGGCCTTCATCTTTCCAATATGTTGGCGCGGTAAGCGCTACCGCACCAGGCGCATCATCGAAAATCGATGGTGCGTCGGTGCATTTAGACAAAGAGGCAACAATGAGCATTTCGGCTGCACAGGTCAAAGAACTCCGCGACTTGACCGGCGCGGGCATGATGGACTGCAAGGCGGCGTTGAACGAAACCAACGGCAACATGGAAGAAGCCATCGACTGGCTGCGCAAGAAGGGCATTTCCAAGGCCGACAAGAAGGCTGGCCGTACCGCTGCCGAAGGCCTGATCGGCGTCGATTCCGGCGTCCGCGAGGCAGCGATCGTCGAGGTCAATTCCGAGACGGACTTCGTTGCGCGCAATGCTGCGTTCCAGGAGATCGTCGCCAATGTCGCGAAGGTCGCGCTTGCCTATGGCGGCAAGACCGAGGCCGTTGCCGCCGCTCCCTATCCGGGCTCGGGCAAGTCGGTCGCCGAGACCATCAAGGACGCTGTCGGCACCATCGGCGAGAATCTGGGCTTCCGCCGCTCGGCCAAGCTCACCGTCGAGCACGGCGCTGTCGCAACCTACGTTCACAATGCGGTCGCCGACGGCCTTGGCAAGCTCGGCGTGCTGGTGGCCATCGAGACGACAGGCAACGCGCATGCCGCCAACGCCTTCGCCCGTCAGGTTGCCATGCATGTCGCTGCCACCAATCCGATGGCCTTGACCACCGAACAGCTCGATCCGGCCGCGGTGGAACGCGAGAAGGCGATCTTCGCCGACCAGGCGCGCCAGTCCGGCAAGCCGGAAGCGATCATCGAGAAGATGGTCGAGGGCCGTTTGCGCAAGTTCTACGAAGAGGTCGTGCTGCTCAAGCAGGCTTTCGTGCTCAATCCCGACATTACCGTCGAGAAGGCGCTGAAGGATGCCGAAAGCGAGATCGGCGCGCCAGCCAAAATCGCTGCCTATCTGCGCTTCGCGCTCGGTGAGGGCATCGAGAAGGAAGAGACCGATTTCGCGGCGGAAGTCGCGGCAGCGGTCAAGAAGTAAACTATTCCTTTAAAAGGTTTTTTCGGCCGGGTGTCCGCGAGGATGCCCGGCCGATTTCTTGCGCGGTGTCGATAAAGGCGCGGAGTTTCGGGGCCATCGCGGCGCGGCGCGGGAAATAGAGGAACAGTCCCGGCTCCTCGATCGATGCCTCGCCAAGGACTTCGACCAGCCGGCCTGCCTCGATGTCGGGCTTGACAAGCGGCTCGAACAGATAGGCGAGGCCGATGCCGGCAAGCGCCATTTCCCTTGCCGACAGTGGATCGCTGACGACCACGCTGCCGCGTGTCTCGACGCTGATATCCTTGCCCTGATCGGACAGATCCCAGCGATAGAGCGCACGTGATCGCAACAGCCGATAGCCGATGCAGTTGCAGGTGGACAGATCCGCAATTGTTCGCGGCTTTCCGTGGCGGCCGACATAAGCCGGAGAGGCGACAATGGTCGTCCGGAACGGCTGAGTCAGCCGCACCGTCACCATATCCTCGGCGATCATCTCGCCCAGCCGGATGCCAGCGTCGAAACCCTCGCCGACGATATCGCTCAGACGTTCGTCGGTGACGATCTCCACCGTCACGTCAGGGTAACGTTCCGCCATCACCGTCAGGATGGGCGTCAGCGCCAGAGGCAGCGCCAAACGCGGCGCGTTGATCCTGAGCAGTCCGCTTGCCCGGCCTTTGACAGAGCGGATACGTTCGATCCGGTCGGCAATGTCCTCCAGTGCCGGCTCCGCCGCAGCGACAAGCGCGGTGCCAGCCTCGGTCAGCGAGACGCTGCGCGTGGTGCGGGCAAACAACGGCTGGCCGATCCGCTCCTCCACCAGCCGAACCGCATGGCTGACCGCTGACGGGCTCATGCCGAGCTCGGCGGCTGCCGGCGCGAAGCCGGCACGCCGCGCGACGGCAACGATTATAGGTAGGTGGCTAAGCAGATCGCGATCCATTCATGCATGATATCGCATAGTGCATGCGGATAATGCAATCTTATCGGTGGGGAAAGGAGGGCGCATCTTTGGCTGCATCACACGGCAATCGCCGAGCAGCCAAGGAGATGTCCAATGACCGACCCCGATTCCGAACGAACCCGTAATCTCGAGACCGTGCGTAAATTCTTTGATCTGATGCACCGCAAGGACATTGAGGCATGGGGCAACCTTTGGGCTGAAGACGGCCGAATCCTTATCTTCTACCCGCCGGCAGGATTTGGAAACAGCATCGATGGCAAGGCCGCGATCCTGGCGGCCTTCCGAGGCCTCTTCGGCAATTTCGAATCTTTCGATTCGCAGCTGACAGCCATCTATCCGGCAGTAGATTCGGACGCGATCGTCGTTGAGTACAAGAACCGCGCGGTGCTGATCGGCGGCACTGAATACACCAACAGCAATATCGCGATTTTCCGCTTCAAGAGCGGTCTGATCAGCGCCTACCACGATTATTTCGATCCGCGCCGGTTCCAGGTGGTGGTCGATGCGCTGGCCAAGGCCTGACTGCGTATCCCAGGCAAGACCTCAATCCCGCTTTTCAAACTTCAGGAGAAATCCATGACCATGTCCTACTACACGCTCGGCAACAGCGGGCTGCGTGTCACCCGCCTGGCGCTCGGCACCATGACGTTCGGCACGGAATGGGGCTGGGGCGCGGAGAAGGAAACCGCGCGCGCCTTGGTTGATGCCTATGTCGAAGCCGGTGGCAATTTCTTCGACACCGCCGATCTCTATACCGGTGGCACGGCCGAAACGTGGCTCGGCGAATTCATCGCCGAGCGTGGGCTGCGCGACAAGGCGGTGATCAGTACCAAATTCACCTACAACGCCGAACCGGGCAATCCGAACGCCGGCGGCAACGGCCGCAAGAACATCCTGCGAGCGGTAGACGGTTCGCTAAAGCGGCTCGGCACCGACTACATCGACCTCTACATCCTCCATACCTGGGACAGGCTGACACCACCGGAGGAGGTGATGCGGACGCTGGACGATCTGGTGCGCGCCGGAAAGATCCGGCATGTCGGTCTGTCCGACGTGCCGGCCTGGTACGCAAGCCGGGCGCAGGCGGTCGCCGAGCAGCGCGGCTATGAACCGGTTTCGGCGCTTCAGCTCGAATATTCGCTGGCCGAGCGCAACATCGAGCACGAGTTCGTGCCGTTCGGCACGCGCTATGGCGCCGGAATCATGGTCTGGAGTCCATTGGCCAGCGGCCTGCTCAGCGGAAAATACCGTTTCGATACAATCGTCAAGGATGGTGGCCGGCTGGAGACAATGCGTGGTTCGACCAATCCCGGTTTCCAGAAATTCACCGATCGCAACTGGCAAATCGTGGCCGAACTGGAGACGGTTGCCGGCCAGCTCGGCCGCAGCATGGCCCAGGTCGCCCTGAACTGGACGGCAAACAGGCCAGGCATTGCGTCCGTCATCGTCGGCGCCACCAGGCTTGACCAGCTCAAGGACAATCTCAGCGCGCTTGATTTCGACATTCCCGAAGATCTTCGGGCACGGCTCGATGAGGTGAGCCGGCCGGTCACGCCCTTTCCGTATTCGTTCTTCGGCCCTGAAACAAGGCGGCCTGACCGGTGGACAGGCGGTGGGCGGTAAGCCGGCAAGTTATCTGCCGGACCTGTTCATGCAAGGCACTTTTGCCGGCGTGAGCTGACGGCTATCCCGGTCGACGATCTCAACTTTCCGGCTCGGGGGCCCCCGGGCCACCCGGCCCCCCGGGGGTTTTGGGGCCCCCCGGGGTTTGGGGGGGCCCCCAACACCCGCCACCCCCCGGGGCGGCGCGGGGGTTTTAAACAAGGGGGCCGGCGC